>JALREE010000256.1 GCA_023256835.1 Pseudomonadales bacterium
TCAGGCGCTGCTCGGCGATCACGCCCTGGGCGAACAGAGTCTCGTCACGCTGCAGGGCCAGATCGGCACTTTCCAGCGTGGTCACGGCACTGATCCAGGCTTCCTGCAGGGGCAGGATGTCCTGGCTGCGCACGGTGGCGATCAGGGCTCCCGCCGCCAGGCTGTCCCCCGCCACGGCATGCCAGCGGCTGAACGTGCCGCTCCACAGACTGCTGACCATGGCGGCGGTGTCCGGCGAGTTCACGACCGTGGCGGCGAAGCGCGCCCCGGTGCTGGTATCGGTGGCCTGCACTGGCGTGAACACCACGCCCATGCGGACGATGTCCTCGGGGCTGATGGCCACCGGTTCCTGGGCCTGCAACTGGGCGCACAGTGCGAGGGCGAGCGGGGCCAGCACGGCGCTGACCAGACGGGAATGAACAGGGTGCGTCATGGCAGTACTCCAAGGATCTGGTTGAATTCGGCGATCAGGCGCGCGTGGCGCAGGGTGCTGGTCTCGAGCTCGCGGGCGCTCAGACGGGTCTGCTGCAGGGCGACGACGACCTGGCCGATGTCCGTCTCGCCCGCCTCGAAGGCGGCGCGGGCCATCTCCCACTGCCGGCGGGCCAGCTGCGCCTGCTCCTCACTCAGCGGCAGCGCTTCGGCCAGCACGAAGAGTTCGTGCTCCACTTCGTGCAATTGCAGATCCAGTGCGCGGTGCGCTGTGGCGCGGCGCACCTCGGCGTCGACCTTGCTGCGACGCTCGGCGCTGGTGGCAGCGTTGACGTGGGCGCGCCCGCCGAGTGGAACGTTCAATGACACCGCCAGGGCGTCCTCGTAATCCGCGAACAGGCCGGCGCGCTGGCGGCGCGTGCCCAGCGTCAGGGTCGGCGCGCCGCGGGCATCCGCCTCGGCCTTGGCGATCTCGGCATCCGCTACCGCGACATCGGCGCGCAGCAGGCGCAGCAGGGGATGGGACTCGGGCACGCTGTCCTGCGCCGAAACGACTTCCAGAGGCAGGCTGGCGGGGCGCGCCTGCAGGCCGGTCAGCGTGGCGTAGAGGCGTTCCGCGTCCACGCGTACAGCCTCGGCCGTCAGTTCATTGCGCTGCTGGGTCAGCAGCAGGGCACGGGCCTGCAGCAGCTCGCGCTCGGCGATGTCGCCGGCGGCGAAGCGCAGTTCGGCGATGCGCACCAGTTCCCGCGCGTCGGCCGTGGCCAGTTGCTCGGCAGCCAGCACCGCATCGGCTTGCGCCATGTCGGCCAGGGCTCTGCGCAGCTGGCCGGCGATGTCCAGCGTGAAGGCGTCTTCCCAGGCGGCAACCTGCGCCTCGTACTGAGCGCCGCGCGCCTGCATCGCGCGGCGTTCACCCGGTCGCCACAGCGGCAGGGCCACGCCCCAGGTCAGCTCGCGCTGGCCAAGATTGTTGAGCAGGCGATCATCGATGGCGTCCAGCTGCACGCTGGGGCGGCCGGCGATCCAGCTCCCGCCCAGGGCGTTCATGTCGCGGGCCTCGGCCTCGCGGGCCGGGCCTTCCAGGGCATTGGGGGCATGGCGCAGGGTCTGTTCCAGCAGGGCGCTGAAGCTCAGCGTCGGGTCGATGGCCAGCGGCGCATGATCGAGCTCCTGCGCGCCGAGGCCCGGCAGCACGAAGAGTCCGGTGAGCCCGGCCAGGGTGACAAGTCGGCGTAGTCGTGATCGGTGCACGGTGCAAACTCTCTTTGATCGGTGAAAGGGATGGCGACAGACTAGGCCATGGGGTGTGAAAATTTTGTCAAAGCGCCGCCTTCACGTTTTTTTGACATGCCGCGCGCGACACTGCCTTGACCTAGCGCAGAACAGGGAGCTTTGGGTGAAGATTCTGGTCATCGAGGACAACCGCGACATCGCGGCCAATATTGCGGACTATCTAGAGCCGCGCGGCCATGTGCTGGATTTCGCCGCAACGGGTCCGCATGGCCTGCAGCTGGCGCTGCAGGAGCCGCACGACGTGATCGTGCTGGATTGCAATCTGCCGGGCTTCGATGGCATGACCCTGTGCCGCCGTCTGCGCAGCGAGGGGCGCAGTGATGTGCCCGTGCTGATGCTCACCGCGCGCGATCAGCTGGAGGACAAGCTGGAAGGCTTCGCGGCCGGCGTCGATGACTATCTGGTGAA
>JALREE010000120.1 GCA_023256835.1 Pseudomonadales bacterium
GGGTCAGCACCTGCACCGTGACGTCATCGGGAATGCGGTTCTCGACGACCAGGCTGCGCACGAAATCGAAGTCCGGCTGGGAGGCGGCAGGGAAACCGATCTCGATCTCCTTGAAACCGACTTCCACCAGCAGGTCGAACATCACCTTTTTCTGCATGACCGACATGGGCTCGATGAGCGCCTGGTTGCCATCACGCAGGTCCACGCTGCACCAGCGCGGCGCCCGGGTGATGACCTTGTCCGGCCAGGTGCGGTCAGGCAAGGCCACTGGCTTGAAGGGAACGTATTTGCGGTGATCGTACATACTGCTCTCCAGAAAACGGCTGCGGGTTGCGATGGGGCATAGAATAGGGGCGACCAAGGAGTGATTCCACCACTGTTTCACCAGTAATTTTCATATCAACATCATAACAAATCCATTTTATCGGTTTATTTTAGAGTTTTTACCTCTATTATTGGAAATCAACGCATCATTCCTCCCATGACACACTGGCTTTGGAGACCCCCTCGTGGACAAACTCGACAAGCGCATCCTGCGCGAACTGCAGAGCAATGGCCGCCTGACCAACGCGGAACTGGCCGAACGCGTCGGCCTCTCCGCCACACCCTGCGCACGCCGCGTGAAACAACTGGAAGATGACGGCGTGATCGAGCGTCACGCCATCCTGCTCAATGCCTCGAAGCTGGGCTTGAAGCTGCACGCCCTGGTGCAGATCAGCATGGACAGGCACACGCCCGACCGCTTCGAGCATTTCGAGGCCGAGGTGCGCAAGTTGCCCGAGGTAACGGAGTGCCTGCTCATCACCGGGCAGTCAGCGGACTATCAGTTGAAGGTGGTGGTGCCGGACATGGAGGTCTATCACGAGTTTCTGCTCAATCGCATCACACGCATCGAAGGCGTGGCGGATGTGCATTCCAGCTTCATCATGCGCAAGGTGATCGACACCACGGAGCTGCCCTTGAATCACATTCCGGACGCTCCGCGCTGAACGTCATGCTCAGAAGAAGTGCTTCACCTTGTCCTTGTAGGAGCGGCTCATCTTCAGTGAGGAGCCATTGCTGAGGGTCAGGTGGAACTCGCCATTGATGTGGGAGGAGACTTTCTCGACCCGCTGCAGATTGACGATGGTGGAGCGATGCACGCGCTGGAAGATGCTCGGGTCGAGCTGGGCCTCCAGCTCCTTCATGGTGGTGCGCATGATGTGGGTCTGACCGCCGACATGCACGCACATGTAATCCCCGGCGGCGTCCACCCAGTCGATGTCCTTCACGGGCACGAAGGTGGTGGACGAGCCGTCCTTGATGGCCAGCCTGTCGGAGTAACTGGCGGAATTGCTGCCGCCTTGCAGCAGCTGATTGACGGCACCGCGGGACTTGCCGGTGAGCGCGATCACGATATCGAGCAGGCGCTGTTTCTCCGTGGCCGCCTCTTTGCGGGACACATGCTCCGTCACCTTGGCGATGGTGCGCTCCAGACGATCGTCCTCCACGGGCTTGAGCAGATAGTCCACGGCATTCGCGGTGAAGGCATCCACGGCAAAGGCATCGTAGGCCGTCACGAAGACGATGGCCGGCATATTGTCCTGCTGCAGGCGCTCCACCACATCGAAGCCCGTGAAACCCGGCATCTGTATGTCGAGAAACACCAGATCGGGCGCCAGTTCGGCGATCGCGGCCATCGCCTCCTTGCCATTCTGACAGGAGCGCAAGACCTCGATCTGCGGGTATTGCTCCAGGCGCAGACACAGACCGCTACGGGCCAGCGGCTCGTCATCCACGACAAGGGTTCTGATGCTCAGGCCGTCTTCATTCTGTTTCATAGGGAATATCAACCGTTACCTTGCAGCCGCGCGGCAGACGCGGGGCGAACGTGAGTGCGTGTCCGGCACCATAAATTTCCCGCAGACGATTGTGTATGTTTTTGAGACCAACGCCCGATGTACTCGTTGAACTGTCACGCGCCTGGCCATTCGTGCCAGGTGCACCGGGCCCGTCATCTTCCACATGGATCAGCAGGCGGCCCTGCTCCACCGTGGCTGTGATCTGCACCATGCCGCCGGCCTCGTTGCGCGCAATCGCGTGCTTGATGCAATTCTCCACCAGGGGTTGCAGGAGCATGCTGGGCACCAGACCTCGCTCGGCCTGCGGGCTGATGTGCAGGCCGATCTTCATGCGCTCGTCGAAGCGCACCTTCTCGATCTCCAGATACAGTTTCACCGAGGCGATCTCGAAGGCGAGCGGCACCTGGTCCAGAGGATCATTGTCGAGTGAGTAACGCAGAAACTTGCTCAGGCGCGTGAGCATGGTGTTGGCGAGATCGGTTTCCCGCTGCAGCACCAGCGTGGAGATGGCATTGAGCGTGTTGAAGAGAAAATGCGGATTGAGCTGATAGCGCAGCATGCGCAGCTGGGCCTCGTGGGCCAGCGCTTCGGAGCGCAGGCTCTTTTCCTTCTCCACCTGAAACAACTGGTAGTACTTGATGCAGAAGTACAGAACACTCCAGGAGAGCAGCAGCGAGAACGAGAACGGCAACAGATCGATGAAGCTCGACAGGCCGTAGTCGGTGAGGTCCACCACACTGCCCACCTCGGTTTCCGTGATCAGCGCCTTGATCGGCTGCCAGATCAGCGAGGTGAGCAGACACCCCAGCACCACGGTGGCGATGCGGATGCTCACTCGCATGTCCCAGACAAAGGCATAGGCGTGACGCAGGACGGTACTCAGCGTCATGCCCACCAGGGCATCGATGACGAACACACCGGTGCGCTCCAGCATGTATTCGGCGGGGACGAAATTGAGATCGCGCATCACCAGCAGCAGGACCCAGGCGGTCCAGCCCATGAACTGGAGTATCCAGAACTGGGCTCGGCGATTGGGGCGAAGACTGCTGGCACTCATGGGACGAAGGTTCCGCGGTGGCGCGGGCAGCGCGCAAGGAAACAAGGCTCCGCCGGGCCGTCAGGGCCCGACGGTATGCCATCACATCAGGGCAGCAGAGCCGCGACGGCTGCGCGCTCTTCCACCAGTTCCTGCTCCGTCTTCTGCATCAGCGCGCGGCTGAAGTCATTGATGGCAAGGCCCTGCACGATGCTGTACTGACCATTGGCGCAGGTGACCGGGAAGGAGTAGATCAGGCCTGCGGCAATGCCGTAACTGCCATCGCTGTGAATGCCCATGCTGACGACCTTGCCGTTGGTGCCCAGAGCCCAGTCACGCATGTGCTCGATGGCGGCATTGGCAGCGGAGGCCGCACTGGACAGTCCGCGTGCCTTGATGATGGCGGCGCCGCGCTGCTGCACGGTCGGGATGAAGTCGGACACCAGCCAGTTCTGATCCACCAGGTCGACGGCCTTCTTGCCGGCCACGGTGGCGTGATGCACATCCGGGTACTGGGTGGAGGAGTGATTGCCCCAGATCGCCAGACCTTCCACGTCGGTGGAGTGCTTGCCGGTCTTGGCGGCCAACTGGGCGACGGCACGGTTGTGGTCCAGACGTGTCATGGCGGTGAACTGGCCGGGCTGCAGGTCAGGCGCGTTGCGGTAGGCGATCAGCGCATTGGTGTTGGCGGGGTTGCCGACCACCAGCACCTTCACGTGGCGGCTGGCCACATCATTGATGGCCTTGCCCTGCACCGAGAAGATCGCGGCATTGGCTTCCAGCAGATCCTTGCGCTCCATGCCGGGGCCACGGGGACGGGCACCCACCAGCAGACAGTAGTCGGCATCCTTGAACGCCACTTCGGGCTTGTCGGTCTGCACGATGCCGTGCAGCAGCGGGAAGGCGCAGTCCTCGATCTCCATGGCCACGCCCTGCAGCGCGCCCAGTGCCGGGGTGATTTCCAGCAGTTGCAGGATGACGG
>JALREE010000168.1 GCA_023256835.1 Pseudomonadales bacterium
ACTCCGTGACCGGTGGCGAAATCGAAGGTGCCGCCGTGACCATCCTCTCGGTGGGAGTGGGTCAGGCCCATGTTGTGGCCCAGTTCATGCGCCACGACGGAACTCACGGGGCAGTCGATGGCGATGGTCGAGAACGCGAACTGCCGCTCGTCGGAAGAGGTGAAGTCCCCCTGCGTGCGAAAGCCACCCAGGTTCGCCAGACCACAGCGATCCAGCTCCGTTCCCTGCGGCCGGAACAGCATCACCAGATCGGCGCCATATCGCTCGCGCAGGCTGTCCACGGCAGCGAAGGCTGGATCCTTGCGACGGGTCAGGGCACTCAGCGCGGTGTCCATGTCCACCGACTCACTGTAGGCCACCGGGCCCATGTACACCGGGCGCAGGGTGATGGCCACGCCGCTGTCGGCATAAATCTGGTTGGCCATGGCGATGAGCTGGTTGATGCGGGTCTGCGCGCCGCCGCCGTAGAGCGCGTCGGCACCTGGCGTGTAGAGCGCCATCACGTCAATCAGGGAGGGCTCGGTCCATTTGTCGGCACTGGCGACGCCGACCGTGTCGATGCCGAGCAAGGCTTCGTTGAAATCGCTGATACCGTTGCTGTCGCTTTCGCGCAGCATGTCCTCGACCACGTTGAGTACGGCGTCGTGGCGCAGTTCACCGACCAGCGCGGTGGAAATCACCCGGGGCTTGGAGGCCGCCGTCGTCGCGATGGCGTAGCGCAAGGTCTTGCTTTCACCTGGAGCGAAGTCACCCAGAGGACAGTTCAGCACGCGCTGCCCGTCCACCGTGCCCTGACGACAGCCCTCGGAGGCGCTGAGCAGCGTGCTGTTCTCGAGCACGAAGTAGAAATTGACCGTGAGGGCCTCGTGCCGCTCAGTGCTGATGTTGCGGAAAGTGGCCTCGATCTGCGCCGTGCCGCCGGCCACCACACTGCCGCTGCCGACCGACTGGGTGTTCTGCAGGTTGCGGGAATTGATGCCGGCATTGCGTGCACTCTGTGGCTGGCCTTGCGCGTTGGCAGTGCCAAGGCGCAGCGGCAGCGTGCTCGGCGGCAGCACAGGCAGCGCCACGGGCGCAGGCCGCTCGCGTTGCGGAATCACGAAATCCTGTTGCTCGGCGCCCTCGGGCAGACCTGCCTACTGGTAGATCCACCCACGGTAATCCCCAAGCGCCTCGCTCCTGCAGACATGCAGCTGCCAGAACTCGGCACCGATCTCGGCATAGGCAAAGACATCCAGGGCACTGGCGGTGAGCACGAAAGGAGTCTGCCGACCATAGCCCGCGAGCTCGCCGTGGAGGCTGCGATCCCCGTTGAGCTGCCGGGTCTGGGCCAGTATCTGCAGCGCCGTGTGGCGCGCAACGCCCAGCTGTTGCTGGACCGGCACCGCGACAGTGCTGCCGGTCTGCAGTCTGTCAAGCACCTCGGCCTGCAAGGCGATGGGCACCGCCTGGCTGGCATGGGCAGGGATCGCAGGCATGCCAGCCACCGGGGCGTGGAGGATCTGCCACAGCGGCGTCTGCGTGAAGTCCCCTTGCTCCACGGCAATGCCCGGCTGCCAGAGGCCGAAAGCGGCCAGCAGACAGAACAAGCTGCGGCGCAGCAGGCACTGCATACCCGCAACAGACATCGTGATTGATCACTCTTTGCACAAAGGCGGAAGGGCACTATGCGAGCGCGTGGGAATATTTTCCATCTTTACGTCATGCGCGGTGCTATGCCCCCGGTGTGAATGGCGATGACCTCGCTGCCGGGCGGGATCTGTGCGCTGGCAATGCGTCCGTAGACGCTCCACATCATCTTGCCGGTGTAGACGGGTTCCAGCGGAATGCCCGTTCTCTGCATGAAGCCAGCGATGAATGAGTCGAGCTCGGGACAGCGACGGGCATAGCCGCCTCCATGCCAGCCCTGAACGATCTGCCAGTGCGCGCGGGGCCCGGCCGGCAACTGCGCCAGCCACTGCCTGACCTCGGCACTGAGGCGATCCTCCCCCTTGAGCACCAGGGTGGCCTCCACGTGCACAGTCTCGTCCAGTGCCGACACCAGACCTGCGAGCGTGGTGCCCGTGGCCGTCGCCAGCGTCACCCGGCGCACAGCAGAGCCCGGCACGCTCCAGCGCAGGGCGCTGGCGATCTCCTGACAACCCAGCACGCCTTCCAGCGTGGCGCCTCCTTCGGGAATGATCCGTGCCTTCGGCCAGCGTTCCCGCAACTGCTGCAGAAAGGCTTCCGAGTGACGCTGGCGGTAGGCGGTGCGCGACACCGGCAGCAACTGCATGCCGAAGGCTTCGGCGGCAGCCAGCACGGGATTGAGTGGACGCAGGACTTCGCCACGGACCAGCCCGATCGTGGTGAAACCCGAGGCTTGCCCTGCCGCTGCAAGCGCGAGCAGGTGATTGGACCAGGCACCGCCGAAACTGAGCAGGGTGCGCTGCCCCCGGGCCTGCGCCTGCTCCAGCACAGGGCGCAACTTGAACCACTTGTTGCCGCTGATGAAGGGATGCAGCAGGTCAAGACGCAGCACACTCAGCTTGATGCCATGGGCGTCCAGGAAGGCGTCGCCCACTGGCTGCAAGGGGGCCGCTGCGGCGGAAAGCTTGATCTGACGCACTCGATTTTCCGCCTGCCCTGTAGTTGAATAGCCGCCACTTGTCACTTCACAGGCGCCCCCGACAGCGAGCGCCCAAGCCTTCAGGAGCTCCCATGTC
>JALREE010000270.1 GCA_023256835.1 Pseudomonadales bacterium
TTTCCGCGCTGATGGCGGGTCTGGGCAAGATGGAGCCCGGATCGATGCCGCGCACCAGGGCGAAATCGCCGATGAAGAACGGGCGATGAATCATGCCCTGACGGTGGGCGGCCAGGGTGATGACGAAGGCGCTGGCTACGAAGAGGATTTCCAGCACCCGACCGACCCCGACGCGCTGAGCGATGGCGCGCAGCAGCGCGCTGGTGGCGGCGCTGAAGAGGAACCACTGCAGCACTTCACCCAGCTCGTAGGTGGCGAGCGGGCCCAGCAGGGCAGCCAGGGCGATGCTGCCGGTGAGCAGGGCGGAGAGGCCCAGTCCGAGGCTCAGGCACAGCACACAGAGCAGGGCGAAAATGCCGAGGCGAAGATCGCGCAAAGGCGGGCGCTGGATCAGCTGATCCACCGTCAGGCAGGCCAGCAGCGCGCCGAGGAAGCCGGCCCAGGAGCCGCTGGTGCTGGTCAGCGCAATGCTCAGCACCCAGTAGCTCGAGGCCACGATCAAGGCACGCAGACCGGAGGGCAGCAGGGGCGTCAGGGCGGGTTCCTTGTTCATGATGCAAGACTCACAGTTTGTTCAGGCGCTTGTCAAAACTCAGCCCTGTTTGCCGGTCGACCACGAGGGTGGATTCTACAAGCTGACCGACTTGCGTCAACAAAGCACTCAGCTCGGCCAGGGCCGTGCTGTCGCTGTCCGGGCGCACGCTCGGCGGCTTGAACAGAAGACGCTGCCAGCGTGGCGGCGGTTCACTCTGGCGCAGGCCGTCGGTGGCCAGCACCACCGAGAAACGCACGCGAAAGCGCGCTGTCGTCTGGCGCAGGCGTTCCAGCCAGGGACCGGCCTCGGCGCCGGCGAACACGATGCAGTGCAGGGGCCCTTGATTGCCCCAGTTCTGCAGGAAATTGTCGAGCCCCCAGGGCAGCTCGCCCTCCAGTGCGCGCGAACCGGCAATCTGTTCCAGCGCCTCGGTCACCTGGCTGGTGGGTGTGGGGCTGCCGTCGGCGCCGAACAGCCAGTCCTCGCCCAGGGCGCCGCTTTCCACCGCCACGCGGGCCACGGCAGCGGCCGACTCGTCATGGGGACCGGACAGCAGCCACGCCAGGGTGCGGCTGCTGTGATAGACGCTGCGCTCGGCCAGGCGCACGTTCAGATGCCGCGTGCGGGCATAGACCTTCCACAGGATGTTGCGCACCGAATCGCCTGGCACATAGGGGCGGATCTCCATCCGGTCGCCTTCCGGATTGCCGCCCGGGTCGGGAATGCCATCCTCGGCCGTGAGCGAGCGCAGCAGTGGCAGCGACTTGATGTTGCCGGCGCGCGGCAGCGCCAGCAGTTCGCCCTCCTGAGTCACACGCCACGTGAAACGACTGAAGCCCAGCACGTCGCTGACGGTGAAACGGCGGGTGATGTGCCGACTGCGGCAGCGGCGCTGCGGCACGATCTCCTCTTCCCAGTGCTGCTCGTCCTGCGAGAGCCGGTTGCGCGTGTCAATGGCGTCGGGAAACACGATCTCCCAGCGCACGCCGATCAAGGGCAGCCACGGCATGGTCGACAGGCTGAAGCCGGATTCGTTGGGGTAGCCGGCCTCGACCTTGATGCGGGCGACATGGCGTCGCAGCAGCACCTGCATCTCCATGTCCTCGCGGATCTGATGGCGCAGGATCAGGCCGCCCAGCAACACGATCACGGTGGAAAAGCAAACGATGGCCAGCGCACAGATGGCGAGGGCGAAGACCACCAGATCCATGCGGCCGTAGCCGAACACGCGCAGGGCCAGCAGGGCGATGCCCAGCGTCGCCAGCCCTTGGGCGGTCAGCGGAAAGCGCTCGCGCAGCACCGTGATCACGCGGCGCAGGGCGCGCAGCGCGGCGGCGTTGCGCAGTCGGGGAGCAGGGGTTTCAGTGGCGCGCGAGGCAGGCATGTGTCAGTCCATGTCTGGGTCAGAGGAAGGCCATCGGCAGCAGGGTGGCGGTAAAGGCCCGCATCCTAGCATGGGCGTTTCGGGATCACCGACACCCATGGCGCACGTGCCGCAGTGTCTGCCGCAGGCGGCGGTTGTTGAAGGCGTGCACGATCAGCTCGTAATTGAGCAGTTGCGGAATCTCGATGATGCCCATGGCAAGGAGCAGGCCTGCGCCATACCAGGGATCGCCCCACTGCAACAGGGCCAGGGCCCCAAGGCCAGCCAGCAGGGTGAGGGCGCCGCGGCCCCAGCGACGCAGGTAGAAATGCTGGGCGCCGACGAAGAACAGCAGGTTCAGGGCGAGGTAAACCCCGGGCCGTCGCCGCTCGAGCTGCTCCAGACGCGCGCACTCGGCACGCGCGGCCTCGTCGAGCAGGGCCACTTGCTCGCGCAGTTCAGTTTCTTCCAGATTCAATTCCTTGGCGGAAAACATCCCCTCGGGCTCCCGGAGTTTGTCGATGCGTCATGTTGCCTGAAATCGTGTCTGCCCCTGCTGCGGCGCAGCCGACAGGGCCTCTGAGGAAGGCCGATGTAAGCACAGAGTCAGGCGAAGAACCAGTAGCAGGCGATGATCGCCGTGCTGATTCCCGCCACGTCCGCCGCCAGGCCGCAGGCGATGGCGTGACGGGTCTTGCGGATGCCGACACTGCCAAAATACACGGCGAGCACGTAGAACGTGGTCTCGGTGCTGCCCTGGATGGACGCTGCCACACGGGCGGGAAAGGAGTCCACGCCGTAGGTGGTCATGGTCTCCAGCATCATGGCTCGCGCGCCGCTGCCCGAAAGCGGTTTCATGAAGGCGGTGGGCAGTGCCTCCACGAAATCGGCATTGATGCCCAGCCACAGCACGAGGTTGCGGATGCCCGCCAGCAGGATGTCCAGACAGCCGCTGGCGCGGAACACCCCGATGCCTACCAGCATGGCCAGCAGGAAGGGGATGATGGTGACCGCCACAGTGAAGCCTTCCTTGGCGCCCTCCACGAACAGCGCATAGCAGTCCAGCCGCCGCTGCACGCCTGAGAGCAGGAACAGCACGATCAGACTGAACAGCAGCAGATTGCCGATGAAGGCCGAGCGTGCCGTCAGCAGGTCCGACGGCAGCCCGACGATCCAGCTCAGCAGCGCCGCCAGAAAGACGGCAAAACCGCCGAACCAGGCCAGCACCACCGGGTTCCACAGCCGCAATCGCTGCACCCAGGCCACGCTCAGCAGCCCCACCAGAGTCGATGCCGAGGTTGCCATCAGAATGGGCAGGAACACGGCCGCCGGTTCGCTCGAGCCTTGCTGGGCGCGGTAGAGAAAGATGGTCACGGGCAGCAGGGTTACCGAGGACGTGTTGAGCACCAGGAACAGGATCTGGGCATTGGTCGCCGTGTCCTTGTCGGGGTTCAGGGTCTGCAGGTCCTGCATGGCCTTCAGACCCATGGGCGTGGCGGCATTGTCGAGGCCGAGGAAGTTGGCGGCCAGATTCATGGTCACCGAGCCCAGGGCAGGGTGGCCGGCAGGCACCTCGGGCATCAGGCGGCGGAACAGTGGCGCCATGAGGCGGGAGACGACGGCGATCAGGCCGCCGTGTTCGGCAATCCGGAACAAGCCCAGCCACAGCGCCATGACGCCGATCAGGCCGAGGGCGATCTCCACCGCGAGCGAGGCCATCTCGAAACTGCTGGCGATGAGCGCGGAGAACACCTCAGGATTGCTGCCCGAAAGCCACTGCCACAGGGCGGCAATGAAGGCGAGGAAGAAGAAGCTGAGCCAGATGTAATTGAGCATGGTGGCGGCATCATATGCCGGCGGGTGGAGGGTGTGCAAAATGCCGGCAGGCTTTTCGCTTTGCCTGCTCTATACTGCCGCTCACCGCAGTTTTCGAGAGTCCGAGATGTTCGACAAGCTTCGCTATTACCTGCAATACCGCAAGGCCGCCCGGGGAGGCGTCCATCTGCGGGGTCTGGAGGCCATCTCCCCGCGTTCGCAACTGCTGCTGGAAGAGCAGGTGATGCTGCGCCATGTGCACATCGAATTGCCGGACCCGAAGGTGCCCTTGCGCATCGGCGCCTGCAGCTACATCCGCTCGGACAGCACGGTGCGCTGGCTGGCGGAGGTGGGCCGCTACAGCAGCATCGGCCGGGGCGTCACCCTGGGCGAGGCGCGCCGCAATCATCCGCTGGACTGGGTGTCCACCAGCCTGGCGGTGAGCCAGGATTACCAGGCGCAGCACACCCATGCGCGCATCGGGCACGATGTCTGGATCGCTCACAATGCCGTGATCATGGAGGGGGTGACGATCGGCCACGGCGCGGTGGTGGCGCGCAATGCGGTGGTGACGAAGGATGTGGCGCCGTATCAGATCGTGGGCGGAAATCCGGCACGGCCGATCCGCTTTCGCTTCGATGAGGCGCAGCGCGAAGCCTTGCTGGCGAGTCAGTGGTGGGACCTGGACCTGGCGGCGCTGCGCGCCTTGCCTTGCGACGATGTGGATGCCTTCCTTGCCGCGGTGGGGCAGGTGACGAAGAAGGCGCAGTTCCGGCAGATCGAGGTGCGCGCTCGCAAGGTGATTCTGCAGCGTTGAGCGTAGGAGCCTGCTTGCAGGCGAACCAACGGTGATGCCTTCGATCCGGCCCCGCGCCGCCGTCAGCGCCTTCTGCGGCTGACCCGCAGCGGTCCCCGCTGCCCTCGCATCGCCGGGAGCCCCGGTCTCCCGGCTCACTCGTTGCGGGTCTCTTATGCCGCTGAATGCGCTGACGGCGTCACGGGGCCTCGTATCAGTGCCAGCGAATGTTCGCTTGCAAGCAAGCTCCCACACTGCCCTGGCACCGAATCCTCAGGTCAGGCCAGCGCCGTCTCGAAGGTCGCCAGCAGGCGCGCCCAGGCGCGTTCAGCCTGCTCCTCGTTGTACACCGCCGAATCCGGCACACACCAGCCGTGCATCGCGCCGGGGTACACCTCGATTTCTGCTTCCACGCCCGCCGCATCGAAGGCCGCGCGCAGCACGTTCTTGGACTCCGGGTCACGCTCGTCGTCGTTGGCGGCCACGGCGATCAGCATGTGGGCGTCCATGTTGGGAATGCCCAGGTGCGGACTGTCCGGGTTGGCCGTGTTCAGGCCGCCACCGTGGAAGGAGCCGCCGGCGCCGATGCGCTCTGGGAAGTTGGCTGCCGCGCGCATGACGATCGGGCCGCCCATGCAGTAGCCGGTGGTGCCGATCTTGCGGCTGGTGTCCACGGAGGGCTGCTGGTCCACCCAGGCAATGAAGGCGCCCGCGTCAGACACATGGGTGGCGGCATTGAGCTGGCCAGCCATGGGCCGCACGACGGCGGCCACTGCCGGATCGGAGAACTGGGCGCCTTCGCCCACCACTGGTGCCTTGGCGCTGCGATAGAAAGGGTTCACCACCAGCACGGAATAGCCGGACTGGGCCAGGCGCTTGCCCATGGCGCGGAAGGCGGGACGCAGGCCGAGGATGTCCGGCCAGATGATCACGGCGGCGTGACGGCCGGTGGTTGGGTGCACGAAATAGCAGTCGGCGGTGCCATCGGGCGTCTGGATGTTGACGTCCATCTCCATCACATCCTGAGCATTGGCCACGGCCGGCAGCATCAAGGCCATGGCCGCGCCGGCACCGAGCTTCGCGAACTGACGACGATTCATCTTCGCTGCCATGGCCAGCCAGGCTGCGTTCTCTTCTACGGTATGGTTGTCACACATTCTTGTTGTTCTCCAATGAGGGGTGAGACGGGGTGGGTTGCGTGGCAGGCAGTGTAGGGGAAAGCGGGGGCGCAACGCACGCGCAAAATCAGGGGGCGGTGCGGCGGCTGATCCTGCGCGATATACCGGATCACCCCGCGGCGTCACCGTCTCTGTCGCGGAAGCCCAGCAGGTAGAGAATGCCGTCCAGCCCCAGGGTCGAGATGGCCTGACGGGCCGATTGCTTGACCAGAGGTTTGGCCCGGAAGGCCACGCCGAGGCCGGCAATCGAGAGCATCGGCAGATCGTTGGCGCCGTCGCCCACCGCGATGGTCTGCTCCAGGCTGATGCCCTCGCGCTGGGCAAGGGCGCGCAACAGGTCGGCCTTGCGCTGGCCGTCCACGATGGGCAGCTGCACTGCGCCCGTCACCACCCCGTTCTCGATGGGCAGGCCATTGGCATAGACATAGTCGATGCCGAGGCGCTTTTGCAGCCCTGCGGCGAAATAGGTGAAACCGCCGGACAGGATGGCCGTCTTGTAGCCCAGGCGGCGCAACTGGCTGATCAGCGTTTCGGCGCCTTCGGTCAGGCGCAGGGTCTGCGCGATACGGGCCAGCGTGCTTTCCGGCAAGCCCTTGAGCAGGCCCACGCGTTCGCGGAAGCTGGCCTGGAAATCGAGTTCGCCGCGCATGGCCCGTTCCGTGATGGCCGCCACCTGCTCTCCCACGCCGGCGGCCTTGGCCAGTTCGTCGATCACCTCGGCGTCGATCAGGGTGGAGTCCATGTCGAATACCACCAGGCGGCGATTGCGGCGGAAAATGCTGTCCTGCTGGAAGGCGATGTCCACATTGAGCTCCTGCGAGAGGGCCAGGAACTCGGCGCGCAGGGCTTCTGGGTCGGCCGGTTCGCCGCGCACCGAGAACTCGATGCAGCCCTTGCCCTTGTCCGCGGGAAGTCCTTCGGGGATCCGACCGGAAAGCCGGTCGATGTGATCGATGTTGAGGCCGTGGCGGGCTGTGATGGTGCTCAGGCGCGCGATGTGTTCGGCGGTGATGCGACGTGCCAGCAGGGTCACGATGTGGCGGGCCTTGCCCTGACCGCTGACCCAGTGGGCGTAGTCCTCGGCGGAAATGGGGGTGAACTTGACCTGCTGATCCAGTTCCGAGCCCTTGAACAGGATGTCCTTCAGCACATCGGTCTTGTCGGCGCCGCCCTGCATCTGCACCAGGATGCCGAAGGACAGGGTGTCATGGATCACGGCCTGGCCGATGTCGAGAATCTGCACATCCGCGCGGGCCAGAATGCCGGCGAAGGCGGCCGTGAGGCCAGGACGGTCGGGGCCGGTGATGTTGATCAGTACGATTTCCTGCACGCCTGCATGCTCCTGGAGGGGCCGTTGAGAGGGCGCGTATTGTAGCCGCGCCGCGCGCAGGCGAACAGGCCGGGCTCAGGGCTGCCAGCCCAGCCCCAGGCGCACGCTCCAGAAGTCTTGACTCTGGCTGCCGAATTGCGGCGGGCGGCGCACGTCCAGCGGGGTCCACGACAGGGCGATGCTGGCCTGCCATTGCGGGCTCAGCTGCCACAGGGTGCCGGCGGACAGGGTCTGTACCCTGCCACTGCTTTCCAGCTCCGACAGATCCAGGGAGTCGAACACCAGGGCCTCGATCTCGACATAGGGATTCATGCGGGTCGGGGCCAGCGCCACAAAGGGCTGCCAGCGGCCGTCGCCCACACGGCGCGACAACATCAATTCCGCACCTTCGTGATCCATGCGCAGCGTGTCGTCCGAGGGTGCGCGGCAGCCATAGAGATTCCCGGCGCTGCCAGGTGCCTGACGTGCCACACTGCGACTGCAGGTGGTATCGCCGCGGGCATCGCCCCGCACGGCGAACAGGCGAGCGCCCAGTGTCCAGTCGTCGCCGCGCCAGAGGGCTCGCTCCAGCGCCAGGCCGAACAGGTGCTGTGGTCTGCCGCCGTTGATTTCCAGTGGCGGCGTCCACGACAGCTCGGCTGTGATGGCGGCGGGCAGGCCGACATGCAGGCGGCCACGTCCGAACACCGGCGACTTGTTCATGTCCTCCAGCTTGTAGCCACCGAAGCCCACGCGCTGCTCTTCGCGGCTCAGGTGGGGGATCGAGCCGAGTTCCGCCGACACGCGCCAGGCCCAGGGCGACAGACTTGCCGCCGGTCCCGCGCCCAGATTGAGGCTGGCCGAGACCGTGTGCGCCATGGCCCAGCCTTCCGGACTGTCGAAGGCCTCGCGTTCGTAGTCGCGCAGCACGTCCTGGGCGAGCGCCGCCGGCAGAGCAGCGGCCAGCACCAGGTTGAGCAGCAGCGCGGCGGCAGTGGCATGGCGCATGGGGCTATTTCCTCAGCACATTGATGATGTAGTTGGCCACGTCGGTAGCGCAGGTCGCGCTGGCGGTATCGGCACAGGCGCTGGGATTGGTGGGCGGCATGGTGTTGTTGATCTTCGTGCGCAGCGTGGCGAAGCTGGCAAATGACCCTGACGTCAGGCTCGGCGCCGAGCCGCCGTTGCCGCTGCTGCCATGACAGCTCGCACACTGCGCCGCGTACTGCGTCTGGCCCCGCGCATTGCTGGCAGCGGCCGGATCGGGCGTGGGCGTGGGGGTCGGCGTTGGGGCGGGGGTGGGTGTCGGGGTCGGCGTGGCGGCCGGGACGACACTGACGACCTGCAGATTGCCGAAGATGATCGGGTCACCGCTGATCACGCCCATGTTCAGCTCATACAGTTCATTGCCCACCTGCACGCGCGGAATGTAGAGGGTGTTGCCATTGACCACCCGTGGTGTCGCATTGTCGATCGTGGGCGGGGAGCTGAGCACGGACGCGCTCTGCAAGGTGAACTGGATGGGATTCTGATTGCTCAGTCCCAGGGTGGCGTTGACGACGCCGGTGCCCGGCACGTCGACTACCGGCAGACGCAGGACGCCGGTCGAACCATCGAAACTCGGGCTGGTCTGCGCGTGCAGGGCGCTCACAGGGCAGAGCAGCAACAGGCACAGCGTCGCAAACCGTCGCAGCAGGAGAGGGCTGGCTTCAAGCATGGGAATGGCCTCTTGTTATTGGGACGATCGCCGTGCGGCCGAAGCAACAAGGCGCCTGTGCTCACAACGCGGTGGTCCGGAATCGGTTGCCCGGTTGCGCTTTCCCGTCAAATTCTTTGTGGCTTCAGGCTCGCATCAAGTTGCTTGAATTTGCAACAGCTTGTAACGCAAGGCGCGACGAACTGCTGCATGGATCGGTCTGCTTCACCCCGATTCGAGGATGGACAAGTTTCCAGCGAGTCACTATTCTGCCGGTGGCCTGGCCCCCCGGGCCGCTGTCGCAGGTTCGACTGTCCTCTTTTGCCCATTGATGCAGAACGATCAGGCCACCTCATGAAAATTCTGATGATTTACCCGCAGATTGACGCGCCGCTGGGCACCAACCACGGCATCGCTTCCCTCGCCGGCGTCCTGCACGCCAATGGCCACGTCCTCGACCTCATGCACGTCTCGGAGAAATACCGACCGGTGCCCACCAGCGAGGAGATCATCGACTACATCCGTGCCACGAAACCAGGGCTGGTGGGCTTCTCGGTGATGTCCCAGCAGTACGACTGGGTGGTGGAGAAGAGCAAGGCCATCCGCGCGGCCATGCCCGAGCTGGTGCAGGTGATCGGCGGGGTGCATGTGACCATGGTGCCGGACGAAGTGCACAAGTCGCGCCTGTTCGACTACACGTGTGTGGGCGAAGGTGACTGGGCCCTGCTGGAACTGATGAAGGCGCTGGAGAAGGGCGACCGCCCGCACCATCTCGCCAATTTCCGCAGCTGGATGGGTGACGTGCCCGTGGTCAACAAGGTGGCCCCGTTCCCCGATCTGGCGAAGCTGCCTCCGCTGGACTACAACGTCTTCGACATGAAGGCCGTGATGAAGGAGACCCGGGGCTGGATGGGCATCCTGACCTCCCGCGGGTGCCCGTACAAATGTACCTACTG
>JALREE010000351.1 GCA_023256835.1 Pseudomonadales bacterium
GGGAACTTGTGCATCGTTCAGCGCATGTCACATTAAAGAAAGCTGCCGTATGGTCGCTTCCTGAAGTAGCAAAAATTGGGTAATTTTTTAGGAGCCTGATATGGCAAATACACAATCTATGTGCACTTCGTTTATGGGCGAGCTGATGACGGCAACCCATAACTTTGGCACGGCCCCGATTAGGGCGGCAACCGCAAGGGCGCCGTGTGTGCCTACCTGGAAACCTGGCACCTGGACATCGAGGAATTCATCGAGCTGCGCAAGAACACCGGGGACGATCGTCGTCGCACCCACGACATGAACACTGCCAACTGGATTCCCGACCTGTTCATGAAGCGTGTCTTCGAGGACGGCGACTGGACCCTGTTCTCGCCGAACAATGTGCCCGAGCTGCACGATCTGCACGGTCGCGCGTTCGAGGCCGCCTATGTCGAGTACGAGCGTCTGGCCGCACTGGGCAAGATCGAGGTCTACAAGACGGTCAAGGCCAAGGATCTGTGGCGCAAGATGCTGTCCATGCTGTTCGAGACTGGCCACCCGTGGATCACCTTCAAGGACGCCTGCAATGTGCGTTCGCCGCAGCAGCACGTGGGCACCATCCACTCCTCGAACCTGTGCACCGGGATCACGCTGAACACCAGCAAGGACGAAGTGGCGGTCTGCAACCTGGGCTCCGTGAACATGGTCAACCATGTCACCGCCGAGGGCGGGCTGGATCACGCCAAGCTGCAGCGCACCATCAAGACGGCCGTACGCATGCTCGACAACGTGATCGACATCAACTACTACTCCGTGGACCAGGCGAAGAACTCCAATCTGAAGCACCGCCCCATCGGCATGGGCATCATGGGCTTCCAGGATGCACTCTACGAGCTGAAGATCCCCTACGCCTCCGAGCGTGCGGTGGAGTTCGCCGACACCTCCATGGAAGCGATCAGCTATTACGCCATCCAGGCGTCCACTGATCTGGCCGAGGAGCGTGGCGCCTACCAGAGCTACAAGGGCTCGCTGTGGGATCGCGGCATCCTTCCCATCGACTCCCTGCAGCTGCTGGCCCAGGAGCGCGGCGAGGAATTCCTCGACGTCAACCTGAACCAGACCATGGACTGGGAAGCGCTGCGTGCCCGCATCCAGCAGGTCGGCATGCGCAACTCCAACGTGCTGGCGATCGCGCCGACGGCCACCATCGCCAACATCAGCGGCGTGTCGCAGTCCATCGAGCCCACGTACCAGAACCTGTATGTGAAATCGAACCTGTCCGGCGAGTTCACCGTGGTGAACCCCTACCTGGTGCGCGACCTCAAGGCGCTGGACCTGTGGGACAGCGTGATGGCCAACGATCTGAAGTACTACGAAGGCAGCGTGCGCCCCATCGACCGCATTCCCCAGCACCTGAAGGAGCTGTACGCCACGGCCTTCGAGATCGACCCGCGCTGGCTGGTCGACGCCGCCAGCCGTCGCCAGAAGTGGATCGACCAGGCGCAGTCCCTGAACCTGTACATCGCCGGTGCCAATGGCAAGAAGCTGGACGTCACCTACCGCATGGCCTGGCTGCGCGGTCTGAAGACAACCTATTACCTGCGTGCCCTGGCGGCCACGAGCACGGAGAAGTCCACCATCTCCAACAACGCCTTGAACGCGGTGTCCAGCAAGCTGGAAGCCGAGTCGGCGGACGTGCCCAAGGCCTGCTCCATTGACGATCCGGATTGCGAAGCCTGCCAGTGAGGCGGGCGGCGTGACCGGCCACCAGAATCAGACGTAGAACAGAAAGAGGAACGCATCATGCTGTCATGGGATGAATTCGACGCGGAGGATATCCCCTCCACCACTACGGCAAGCCGCACAGCCGTCGCCGGCGTGCAGGCCCGCGCCCAGATCCAGGCTGAGGAAGCCCGTGTCGCTGCTCCAGCAGTGACAGAGCGCGCCCAGGCTGCACTGGAACAGGCCGCCATCGCCGCCGCGGCGGCAGCGCGAGCGCAGGCTGCTGCCGCAGTCGCTGCCCCCGTGGCTGCTCCGGCGACAGCACCTGGGGTGGCGCTCGATCCGCTGCAACAGGCCATCGCGTCGCTGGAGACCCTGGATGTCGACGCCGGGCGTGCGGAACTGGAAGAGTCCGCCCAGCGCGTGAAGGTGGACGACAAGCGCATGATCAACTGCCGCGCCGACCTGAACCAGCTGGTGCCCTTCAAGTACGACTGGGCCTGGCAGAAGTATCTGGACGGCTGCGCCAACCACTGGATGCCGCAGGAAGTGAACATGAATGCGGACATCGCCCTGTGGAAGAGCAAGACCGGCCTGACCGACGATGAGCGCCTGATCGTCAAGCGCAGTCTGGGCTTCTTCTCCACCGCCGACTCGCTGGTGGCGAACAACCTGGTCCTGGCCGTGTACCGCCTGATCACCAACCCCGAGTGCCGTCAGTACATCCTGCGTCAGGCCTTCGAAGAAGCGATCCACACCCACGCCTACCAGTACTGCATCGAGTCCCTGGCCATGGATGAAGGCGAGATCTTCAACATGTACCACGAGATTCCGAGCGTCGCGAAGAAGGCGAGCTGGGGCCTGAAGTACACCCGTTCGATCTCCGACCCGACCTTCACCACCGGCACCGTGGAGACCGACAAGGAACTGCTGCGCAACCTGATCGCCTACTACTGCGTACTGGAAGGCATCTTCTTCTACTGCGGCTTCACCCAGATCCTCTCCATGGGCCGCCGCAACAAGATCTCAGCGTCACCAAGCGAGCCGACCACGAAAGGCGTCGTCTCCGGATGGGCACCGACATCGAATGCCATTGCCGCACAACCACAATGCTGCGCTTCGACGAGCGGCAAATTGAAACCCTCCCAACGGCTTCCCGAGAAGAACACGTCAAGACCTTCGAAAAACCG
>JALREE010000284.1 GCA_023256835.1 Pseudomonadales bacterium
CGCTCGAGATCATCTGGGAACAGCTAAGTATCCTCATGTATTGGGGACCACCGGGAGACCCGAGTTACGCGATCTTCTTCGGAGAGTTCGTCGATACCAAGAATTGCGATAATGTCTTGAAGATCCTTATAACGCTGCAAGATCTGCTTGACGCGGTTTGCAACGCGGAAGTGATTCTCGCCGATGTAACGCGGATCAAGAATGCGCGAAGTCGAGTCGAGTGGATCCACCGCAGGATAGATACCCAACTCAGAGATCGGACGAGAAAGCCGCCGCCGAGGAAGAGGCCGCCTTCCATGTGGCCGAGCGCAACATGGTCACGGGCGTGCTGACGCTGGCCGAGCGCTCCGTGCGCTCGCTGATGACGCCGCGCACCGATATTTCCTGGGTGGATCTGGAAGACGACGTGGGCACCATCCGCGCCATGCTTATCGAGACACCCCACAGTTTCTTCCCGGTGTGCAAGGGCAGTCTGGACGAGATCGTGGGCATCGCCCGCGCCAAGGACCTGCTCAATGATCTGGCAGTCAATGGCCGAATCACGCTGCGCGATGCCCTGCGCAAGCCCATCTACGTGCCGGACTCGATCGCGGTGCTGCCGCTGATCGAGACGCTGCGCCGCTCGCGTGGCCAGCTCGTGCTGGTGGTGGACGAGTACGGCACCATCGCGGGCCTGATCACGCCCATTGACGTGTTCGAAGCCATCGCCGGCGAGTTCCCCGACGAGGACGAGACGCCCGCCATCGAGGCGCTGGACGACGGGCAGTGGCGCGTGGCCGGACATGCCGATCTGCATGAACTGTCCCGCGTCCTGGAGACGGGCCTGTTCGATGCCGAGATCGACGATTTCGCCACCCTGGCCGGTTTCCTCATGAGCAAGTTCGATGGCCTGCCCGAAGTGGGCGCCATCCTGGAGCTGGAGGGCTTCAGCTTCCAGGTGCTCGCCGTGGAAGAGCAGCGCATCGCGCTGGTGCAGATTTCCCGTGCCCTGCAGCAGGAGCTGTATATCGGATGAACCCCTCGGAGTATCACCAGCGCGTCAGGACACTGTCGGATCGACTGATCGCGCTGCAGCAGCCCATCCGGATACTCGATGCCATCAAGTGGCCTGCCCGCTTCGAGCAGGACTTCCTCGCCGGCAAGGGCACACGCCTGCCGCCTGTCGATCTGGCCTACTACGAGGCCATCGCCCTCAATTTCCAGCCCGACAGCCTGGTCGCGCGCTTTCGCGAACTGCGTGAGGATGTGCAACGCCAGCTCGGCGCCAAGGACGGTCTGGGCAGCATCCTGTGCGCCACCATCGAACAATACCTGCTGGTGATCGACCTGCTGAAAAACCGCGGACAGCCGGCCTTCGGCCAGATCAGCCGCGAACTTTACGGCTCTGCCTCCGACCGGCTGCGTGGTGACCGCAAGACCCTGCGCAAGCTGGGCGAGAAACTCTGCCAGATCTTCTCGCTGCCGGCGGCAGAGCACATGAGCCGTCCCTACGGCAAGACCATCGCGGCGGCCGATGCGGTGGCCATCCTGCGGCAGCGCCTGCAGAACTATTTTCCGGCCGGTGACATTCGCGTGATGCTAAGCGACGGCATCGTCTCCGACGCCGCGGCCGGGGGCGACTACATCAAGATCAACCAGGATTCCGATTTCTCGGAATTCGACCTGCAGATACTGGAAGTCCATGAGGGCTGGGTGCATGTGGGCACCACGCTGAACGGCCGCCGGCAGCCCTGGGCCAGCTGGCTCAGCGTGGGCTCCCCTCGGGTGACGGCCTGCCAGGAGGGCCTGGCCGTCCTGATGGAAACCCTGACCTTCAGTTCCTACCCCCAACGCGCGCTGCGGGTGAGTGATCGGGTGGTGGCGGTGGACATGGCGGAGCAAGGCGCGGATTTCATCGAGGTCTATCGCCACTTCGTGGCCCGTGGTCTCACCGAGCGCGAAAGCTATCGCATCACCCAGCGGGTGTTCCGCGGCGGCATGCTCGCCGGAGGCTCGGTGTTCACCAAGGACCTGTCGTATCTTCGCGGTTTCGTCGAGAACGTGAACTTCATCCGCAGCGCCATCAATTCGGGCGTGCCCGAGATCATCCCCATGCTGTTCGTGGGCAAGGTGACCCTGGACGACATCCCTATTCTCTACCAGCACTACCTTGAAGGCACCATCGCGGGCCCCCATCATATCCCCGCCATGTTCCGCAACATGAATGGATTGTACGTCTGGTTCGGTTTCTCCAGTGGCATCTCGGTGGTGAACCTGGGACGGGTGCAGAAGCACTTCGACCTGATCTTCCGCGAGATGCCACGCAGCGATCCGCTCTACGATGCGGAACAGCACCTGATCCATCCACCTGCCCGCGCAGACGACATCGAGTCTCTGCTGGGCTGACACTCGACGAGGCATCGACGCGCCATGAAACGCATAGCACTGTTCCTGATGACCAACCTGGCCATCATTGTTGTCCTGAGCATCACCCTGCGCTTGCTGGGCGTGGAGCGCATTCTCGACGAACAGGGCGTCGGGCTCGATCTCAACAGCCTGCTGATCTTCTCGTCCGTGTTCGGCTTCGGCGGCGCTTTCATTTCTCTGGCCATGTCCAAGTGGATGGCCAAGCGCAGCACCGGCGCCCGTGTCATCACCTCGCCCGCCAACAGCACCGAGCAGTGGCTGGTGGAAACCGTGCGTCGTCAGGCCCAGGAGGCCGGGATCGGCATGCCGGAGGTGGCCATCTTCGATTCGCCCCAGGTGAACGCCTTCGCCACGGGTGCCTCGCGCAACAGCTCGCTGGTGGCCGTGAGCACCGGGCTGCTGCAGAACATGACGCGGCCCGAGGCCGAAGCCGTGCTCGCCCATGAAGTGAGCCACGTGGCCAATGGCGACATGGTGACGCTGACGCTCATCCAGGGCGTGGTGAACACCTTCGTGATCTTCTTCTCGCGGGTGATCGGCCACTTCGTGGACCGAGTGGTCTTCAAGACCGAGCGCGGCCACGGCCCGGCGTTCTGGATCACCACCATCGTGGCGGAGCTGGTGCTGGGCATCCTGGCGTCCATCATCGTGATGTGGTTCAGCCGGCAGCGCGAGTACCGTGCTGATTCAGGCGGAGCGAAACTGGCGGGCCGTCAGAACATGATTGCTGCGCTGGAACGTCTGCAGATGGGGCAGTCAGCGTCACTGCCTGACGAACTCGTCGCCTTCGGCATCAACAGCAAGGCCATGGGTTCTCTGGCAGGCCTGCTGACTTCTCACCCACCGCTGAGTCAGCGGATTGCAGCCCTGCGCAACGCCCAGGGCTGAGCCTTCATTTGCGAGCCCGGAAGCGCATGTCCAATGTGTAGGGATGCGCTTCGTGCGGAGCTTCAAGATCCAGATCCATCACACCTTGTGTATGCCCATGCTGCCAGAAGCGCGCCACGCGGCGTGCTTCTGCTTCGTTGGCATTCACAGGGAATGTGTCGTAGTTGCGCCCGCCGGGATGCGACACGTGATAGGTACAGCCGCCCAGAGAACGCTTGTGGTGAGTGTCCACCACATCGATCACCAGCGGGGAGTGCACGTCGATAGTCGGATGCAGCGCTGACCAGGGCGCCCATGCCTTGTAGCGGATGCCGCCAACGAATTCGCCTTCAGTGCCGGTGCTGCGCATGGGCACCTTGCGGCCGTTGCAGGTCACGATGAAGCGGTTGCCCGTCATGTTGCGTGTGCGAATCTGCAGTCGCTCCACGGACGAGTCCACATAACGGGAGGTGCCCTGTCCCGTGGACTCTTCCCCCAGCACATGCCACGGCTCGATCGCCCGGTGCATGTCCAGCTGAATGCCTGCCACATGGATGGTGCCGTAGTGCGGGAAGCGGAATTCCTGGAAAGGCGCGAACCACTCCAGCTGGAACGGATATCCCGCCTTGT
>JALREE010000076.1 GCA_023256835.1 Pseudomonadales bacterium
TTCCACCACGCACCGCATCACCAGTGCCATCAATTCGACATTCGGCGAGGGCACCGCCGTGCCCCTGGACAGTGTCTCCGTGGCGGTCATCGTGCCGCAGGACGCCACGCAGAAGATCAGCTTCATCAGTGAATTGCAGGAACTGGACATTGAACCTGGGGAGCCCACGGCGCGCGTGATCATCAACTCGCGGACAGGCACCGCCGTCATCAACCGCTCTGTTCGCGTGACGGCGGCCGCGGTGTCACACGGGACGCTGACTGTCCGCGTCGATGCGTTCAACGAAGTCAGTCAGCCCGAGGCCTTCAGCCAGGGAGACACCGTGCCGGTACAAAATGCCGACATCGGTGTCGAGGAGGAAGTCAGCAGCATGTTCGTGTTCGACGCCGGAGTGGAGCTGCAGGAAATCGTGGACGCGCTCAACCAGGTACGCGTAACCCCGTCATCGCTCATTGCAATTCTGGAAGCTCTCAAGCGTGCCGGCAGCCTGCGCGCCGAACTGGTGGTGATCTGATGAGCGACGCCAGTGGGATAGTCGGCAGCTTTTACGATTTCAATGGCTTGCGTCAGCTGCGAGCCAATGCGGCGAGCGACAACGCCGCGGCCACCACGCGCAAGGCGGCCAGCGAGTTCGAAGCGGCGTTCATGCAGATCATGCTGCAAACCATGAAGCAGGCCTCGGAGCCGCTGAAAAGCGACCTCCTTGACGACAACTCAAGTGCCTACTTTCAAGACATGTTCTTCAACGAGATGGCGCATTTCATCGCTGCACGTCAGTCCATGGGGCTGGGTAAGTGGGTGGAAGATTCCCTGACCCCCCAGACCCCCGGGCAGCCGGACTAAGGATACACGCGCATGAGCGATCTTCTGGCGATTGGCACCTCGGCGACACAGCTGTATCAGAAGGCTCTGACGACCGTCAGCAACAACGTCGCCAACCTGAATTCCGTTGGCTACTCGCGCCAGGAAGCTGTGCTGACTGAGAACACGCCGGCTCAGTACGGGGTGCACTACCTTGGCGGTGGTGCCTTTCTCGAGGGCATCAAACGCAGCTACGATCAATTCATCGAACAGAATCTGCGGACCTCGGCCAGCGAGGTGGCGACGCAGCGCCCGCTGGTACGCTACACCAATCGTTTAATCGACATGCTGGGCTCGGAGCAGAACGCCCTGGCACCGGCCTTTGATCGCTTCTTCAATGTGGCGGAGCAGCTGAGTCTGAACGCCGATTCCATTCCGCTGCGAGTGGATCTGCTCAGTGCTGCGGATTTTCTCGCCGGCCGCTTTCGCAATATAGACCAGCAGTTGCGCGACCTGGACACCGAGTCCGGGCGCGACATGACATCGCTGACAAGCCAGATCAACCGCTTGGCCGGGCAACTCGCCTCCGTCAATCAACAGTTGCAGAAGAATACCGTGCTGGACGCCCAGGCTCCGGCACTGCTGGATCAACGCGATCGCCTGCTGAATGAGCTGGCGGGATTCACCGGACTGCACGTGACGGAAGCGCCCAACGGCGAAGTCGAAATCAGCATTGGTCAGCCCGGCAATCTAACGACACTGGTGTCTCGGGGGACGCACACCGAACTGAGCGTGGAGTTCCCGGTCGATCGGCCCGCCAGCCAGCATCTGGTGCTGGACAAATACGGCCGCAACCTGACGCTCTCCGGCATCAGCCGTGGCGAGCTGGGTGGTCTCGCGACTTTCCGCGACGATGTTCTGGCGCCGCTGATGTTTCAACTCAATGTGCTGGCGGAAAGCTTCGTCAACGAGGTCAATGCGGCCCACCGCAGCGGCATGACGCTTGCCAGCGAAGCTGGCGGCGATCTGTTCACGCTGACCAGACAGTTCCGGGTCGACAATGGCAGCCAGCAGCCCGTGGCAGGCGTCAGGATCCAGGAAGCCGAGCCCCCGGCGCTGCAGGAACACGATCTGAGTGTGACCTGGTTTGGCGGCGAGCAGTGGCAGGTTCTCGATCACCGCAGCAATCAGCTGCAAGCTCTGCAGGGCAGCGTGCTGGGAGATGTCCTGCAATTGAACGTGGCAGGCCTGACGCTGCGCTTCGAGCAGCTGCCATTGCCGGGCAGTGCCGTGCGTGTGCGCTCGGACAGCCAGGCGGCCCAGGGCATCGCGCTGGCTTTGACAGACCCCCGGGCGCTGGCGGCAGCGGTGCAGTATGAAGTGACGCAGGACACCGACAACGCCCAGTCCTTGACAACCCGCTTGAGCGCGGTGCCGCAAACTGCCAATCCGTTGCTCGAGGACATCCCTTCGCTGGCGCAATTCAGCGGCCTCAACCGCCCGGTCAGCGTCGTGACAAGCAGGACGGAACCAGCTCTGCAGGTGCCTGCGGGACTCGCCGAATTTCAGATTGCCTTCCTTCCGGAACCCGGCAGCACGGCGCAGATCGAGCTATTCAGCGCCCATTTCAATCACCTGCTCGGGGCGAGCAAGGCAGGCGACGCGGCCGCTCTGGCGGCGATGCAGCCGCGCTTCGACAACGCGGAGCACTACCTTGAGGCCAGTCGGACGGCGAGTTCGGCGGGAAGCTTCTCCTACCGCGGACTGGACCTGTTCTACGGCCACCGTGCGGCTCAGTTCACACAGTCGGTCGCCATTCCGGCAGTGGAGCAGCCAGTCAACAGCAATCTGATCGATGCGGGCGACCTCTGGCTCAATGGAGTCGAAATGCCGGAACTGCGAATTGCCGACGGCGCCATCCTCAACGCCCGGCATGTCGCCGACTGGGTCAACGGCAGTGGCTCGGCAGTGACCGCCAGTGTCGTGACCATTGCGATGACCGACAGCCAGGGCAATCCCGAGACCGATCCGGACACAGGCGAAGCGATGACGCACGAAGTCGTGCGTTTCTCCCATGCCATGGTGGAATGGCACTTCGGTGCCCAGGGCACGTCGGGCGACCTGGCGCTGCTGGGTCTCAGCACCGGCCTGTACGGCAGCGGGACTGTGCCGGAGGACCTGCTGGTCTATATCGCCAGCCCTGCGCCGGCAGCAGACGCCACCCCATTGCAGGCCCAGGTCAGTGCAGGGATTCTGGGAAGCGCAGGCAATGCCGCGTCGGGGGCACTGGACGAGCAGTTCACATTGAGCTTCTCTCAACCAGCCGGACAGCCGCTGCGTTACGAGATTCGCGACGCCAACGGGACGCGCCTTGCCTTGCGTGACTTCGACATGCAGCGCGGTGTAGCGCTGCCCGGCTTCACACTGCGCTTCGACCGAGCCCCCGCGGCCGGGGACGAATTCAGCGTGGCCGCCAATCGGGATGCGCGTGGCGACAACCGCAATCTGCTGGCACTGATCAACCTGCGCGATGCCGAGATCGTCAATCAACAGACTGTCCACGACTACTATGTCACGATCGTGAACACCATCGGCAACGTGCAGAAGATTTCCACTCTCAATCTCCAAGCCTCTGAAATCATCTATGATCAGGCAGTCAACGAGAAATCGGTGGTGGCCGGCGTGAATCTGGACCAGGAGGCGGCAGATCTGATTCGCTTCCAGCAGGCCTACCAGGCAGCGGCACAGATCATCACGACCTCTATCAAACTGTTCGATACCTTGCTCAGCTCCTCACGCTGAGCCTTCCCGGAGTCCGCATGAAAGTTGCCACCAACCAGTATTTTCGCGAACTGACCCGGCTGCTCACCGAGCAGGGCGGTGAGGTTGCCAGCCTGCAGGCAAAACTGGCCTCTGGCGAGAAGAACCTGCTGCCGAGCGACGACGTCAATGCGGCAGTGAGGGTGCTGGACCTGAATACCCTGATGAGTCATCACGAAACCCAGCAGTCCAATCTGAAAAATCTGGACAGCAGACTGGTACAGGAAGAATCGGTGATGGCCAGCATGGGCAGCATGCTGATGCGGGTGCAGGAACTTGCAATCATGGGGGCCAACGACACCTTCAGCGCTGACAACCGACGCACCATTGCAGCGGAAATTCGTGGCTACAAAGAGCAGATCCTGATGCTGGCGAACAGCCGCAGCAGTGACGGCAGCTATCTGTTCGCCGGTGCGAAGTCCGGAACACAGCCCTTTGTGGTAGCCGAAGACGGCACGGTGCAATACCAAGGCGATGGAACGCGGCTGCAGGTGCAGCTGGATGCGGGCCAGGTACTGGAGGTCAACACCACCGGCTTCGAGCTGTTTGCCGGAGGCAGCAACACCCGCAACACTACGCTCGACGCGGCGGGAGCCTTCACTACCCTGGAGACGCTCGCCCTGGCGCTGGAGAGCGGGGATCGCGACGGAATCGCCGCGCAGATGGAAGATATCGATAACCTGCGCCTGAACATGGAGCTGGCTCGCACCAAGATCGGTGTGCGGCGCAATGTCATCGAAGTGCGTGCCGACATCCTCGAGGAGCAGAAAGTGTCACTAACCGGGCTGCTTTCGGAAAACAAGGATCTGGACTACACACAGGCAATCACCGAGCTGTCGTCGCGCATGCTGGCGCTGGAAGCGGCGCAATCCACGATGTCGAAAATCTCCCAGCTGGTGCTGTTCAACTATTTGCGCTGAAGTGTCGACTTCTGATGCTTTAGCGCACTCGTTCAGCCCCTTGGGACACCTACCATGGCAACAATAGACAAGACGACCCCTCAGACTACGCAGATTCTCAAGACGCTTGAAATGGGTTCAGGCGTGGATGTCCAGGGCCTGGCCAAAAGTCTGGCCGAGGCCGAGAGCGCCGCGCGGATCAAGACGCTGACCGAGCGCAAGAGTGATGCCGAACGCTCGGTATCGGGTTACGGGATCGTGGCGTCATTTCTCAGCGGGTTCAAGAGCAGCTTCGATGCACTGAAGGATGTCAGCAAGCTCACCAATCGCTCGGTCGCATCGACCGATCCGACGCTGCTCGCTGCCTCCGTCTCCGGATCTCCCGCCGCTGGACGCTACGAGATGACGGTGCAACAGCTGGCGGGAAGCACCTCACTCACCTCCAGCGGCTCCGCAGCCAGCGACACCTCGCTGAACGGGGGTGCCGCGCTGAGTCTGCAATTCGCTTTTGCAAGTGGCAGCAGCGAGACTGTCAGCGTCGCGGCTCAGAACGATACCCCCGCCGGCATTGTGGCTGCCATCAATGACGCCGACATTGGCGTCAACGCGCTGCTGGTCAATAAGAGCGCCGCCGGCCAGGATTGGTATATCGTTCTGCAGGGACAAACTGGCAGCGCCAATGATTTCAGCGTCAGCACTGGCGTAGCAGGCAACTTCGGCTTCAGCGATGCAGGCGCACGGCTGTCCACAGCGCAGGATGCCATTCTTACAGTCAATGGCATGAGCGATGTCCGGCGCAGCAGCAATCGCGTTACCGATCTCGTGCCGGGCTTGACGCTGGATATCAAGTCGGCCCAGGCTCAGAGCATCAGCGTGGTTGTGGAAAGCAGCAACGACCCGCTGCGCGAAGGGCTGCAACGAGTAGTGGACAGCTACAATGAACTCAGTACTGTGCTGACGGAACTGACCAGGCTCCCGGACGAGAATTCTGAGGAATACACTGGCTCACTGCGACGTGAGATGCCGTTCGTCAATTCTCTGCGCGCTCAGCTGCGAGCCATGCTGACACAAACCTCGAGCACGCCGGAAAACAGCATCTCTGGCTTGCGCGACCTCGGGCTGTCGTTCAATCTTGACGGCACGGCAGCGCTGGATGACGCTCAGCTCGACACAGTGCTGGCGGCGGATGCTGATGCCGTGGCCGTCATGTTGTCGGCGGGTACCGACAACGTCAGTGATTTTTCGACGGAAGCCAAAGGCTTCGCTCAGGATGTCAGCATCCTGCTGAAGACGATCCTGGAGCCAGCCGGCATCCTGCAAAAGCGCAAGGATTCCGGAAATACCCGGATTCAGCAGCATGACAAGGACCTGGAAGCACTTGAAACCCGCATGGAGGCGGTCTATCAGCGTTACCTTAAGCAGTTTGCATCGATGGAGAGCCTGGTCGAACGCATGCAGGGCGTCGGCAACTACCTGAAAGGCCAATTCACGGCAATGGAAAACATGTACAAGGACTGAGAGCAACTCTTCTCACGCACGCAACCATGACAGAGCACCAAGAGAAACCCGACTGCGCGGTGTGCCGGCAAGTCAGACTCTATCTTCTGATTGCCGGGCCCCTGCTGTTCGCCATCTGGTCCAACCCCAACGCCGGTTTCCTTCAGGATATCGACCTCATTCGCCTCACCTCACATGTGTTTGGCGGTGGCTGTGTGTTGATTATCCTCTGGAAGGCCTATGTGGAGTACTGGAGGAAATAAAGCCTATCAGTCGGGACCTGAGACCAGCATAAAGGCGTGGAGGGCCTCTGTCTGCTCGCGACAAGCGATCTGACCTTGGAACGTGTAAACCATACAGTGCATGCCGGTGCCAATTGCGCCGTTGTCTGATGTCCAGAAATTTTCGACAGGCAATTGCGGAAAGACATTCGTGTTCACAGCGGGGTTTCTGCAGGCGGCTTCCGTAATAGAACGGTGTTCGTCATTGCTCGGCAGGCGCCAGTTGATGTTCGAATTCTGCGAAAACTCAGTGATAAATTGTTGAGTTTCGCTCCAAGAAAGTAACAACGGTTCCCCCATGCACTGCCCGTTGCTGAAGCGCATGCCGCCAGCACATCGATACCAGAGCAGGCCGGTATCTTGATGCAATGCGCTACCTTCTCCGCGCAAACTGAATCTTCCGAGATCATCGGTCTCGAAGAACTGTAAGCAATCCGGATCCAATGTGTAATCCCCGCATGAGCTGAGCAGGACAGCAAGGCCGCAGAGCACTAAAGGCCTTCGTGAGAAGTGCCGATCGATTCTTGTCAAGGAAGTCATTGTTGTATACTACTCGCCCATTGGCACCTGGTTTGGTGGCAGAGATATCACATGAAATTAGGCCGGACAAAATTTGACCCTGTAAGTATTTTAAGTTGATTTTCGTTCGAGCAACTCGACTTTACCAAAGAGAACTGTATGTTCGCGAGGAGTACTGATTAATGGACATAGCCACTATCGTTGGATTGTTAAGCGCATTGGGTTTGATTTATGTCTCGCTTGGAGACGGCGTCTCTTCTTTCATCGATATGCCCTCCATCTACATAGTTTTAGGCGGCTCCATCGCCGTTGTACTTTTTCGCAGCTCCTTGAGTGAGTTTCTTGGCGCCATCTCTGTAATGGGTAAGACTTTCAAGAACAAGCTCGACAAGCCCGAGGATTTGATAGAGAAGCTGGTTGAGCTGGCTGACATTGCGAGAAAGGACGGCATGATTGCCCTGGAGGGCCAGGACATTAGCAATCCCTTTCTCGCGAAAGGCATCGGAATGCTAGTAGACGGATCAGACCCTGATCTGATTAAGAAGTCCCTCAACAAGGACATTCAGGCCATGCGTAGTCGCCACAAGAGTGGCGCAGATATTTTTTCTTCTTGGGGCGAAGTGGCACCAGCCATGGGAATGATCGGGACGCTGGTCGGACTCGTACTGATGCTGGGTAACATGTCAGATCCGAAGTCGATCGGACCGGCGATGGCGGTAGCGTTGCTGACAACGCTTTACGGGGCAATCCTCGCCAACGTTATCTGCATACCCATGGCACAGAAGCTGCGCAACCAGTCAGATTTCGAAGCACAGAATTGTGAGCTCATCATCGAAGGGGTCCTCTTTATCCAAAGCGGAGGGAACCCACGAATTCTGGCAGATCTCTTATCTTCATTCCTGGCGCCCAAAGTTCGTGCCAAATTGAAGTCTGCCAACGCGTAATTTTCTGCCTGAAATTCTGGGGAACATGAATGGCCCAAGCAGAGGAAGTGAAAAACGCGGACAGCCTTCAGACCCCGGATCCCGTCGTTGTCGAGGAAGAAGATACCGAGGAGCTGGAGTCAACGCGCTCAGCGGAACCTAGCGAAGAGGAGGCTGAGGCAGAAGGCTGTCCAGCCTGCAAAAGCGGGGCTCCCGCATGGATGGCGACTTTTGCTGACATGGCCACATTGTTGATGGCTTTTTTCGTGCTTCTGTTGTCGTTCTCAGACACTGAAGTACCCAAGTTCGAACAGATAAACGGTTCAGTAAAAGCCGCTTTCGGTATTCGCAAGGTGATTCCCACCATTTCCATCCCAGCAGCTCGAAGTCTGGTAGTGGAAACATTTACACCAGCCATCGCTCAGAGAACGGTTCTTGACCAGCAGGCTCAGCGAAGCGACGACATTACCTCTGCGAATCTGGTCGTGCGTGACGGGCCTGCGTCCGAGGATTTTGAGCTGGAACAGGAGCTTCGTCGGGTCGAGAGCGCGCTGGATGACGCAATTGCGTCAGGCGATGTGGCTGTCCGTGTTGAGGATAGCGAAATTGTCGTAGAGGTGACTGCGAGATCGGCCGCAAGTGGTGCAAACACAAATTCTGCCGATGGCAACGCAGACGTGGTCAGTTCGACGCTTGTCGAATTGGCTACGAAAATTGTCGAGGCGCAATCAACTGTGACACGAGAGCTCCAAGTTTATGTCAACCCCGCATCTGAAGCTGATCAGATAGGGGAACCGTCGGCAAGCGGCAGCGCTGAAGAAAACTCAGGGCAAAGACTGCAAGAAGTGCGCTCAGACTTAAACACTCAGATCGAGCAAGGTCTCGTCGAAGTCGAAATGATCGATCGCGGAATCCTGATCAGATTGAATAGCCAGGATTCCTTTTTATCGGGAAGCGCAGAGCTGCAAGCGGGATTTCTTGAAGTCTTGCGAGAAGTCGGGAACACATTGGCACAGGATCAAAGCACCGTGCTTGTCGAGGGACACACCGACAGTGTGCCTGTGGTGTTCAGTGACCGCTTCAATTCGAACTGGGATTTGTCTGCGTTGCGGGCAGCCGCGGTTGCCGACTACTTGAGTCAAGAGTCGCAATTAGACCCACAAAGACTGCGGGTAATAGGCCTGGCTGACACAGTTCCTCTCGAATCAAACACCTCGGCAAGTGGGCGGGCTAGAAATCGTCGAATAGAAATCATTATGGTCAGCGGTAGTTAGCTTATGGCCGAACATGACGAAGTCAACGATGCGCCCGTGGATAAATCTAAAGGCGCTGCCGAGGAGCCTGCGGCGCCAGATTGCCCGCCCTGTCCCGGCGGCGCGCCCGCCTGGATGGCCACTTTTGCCGATATGGCCACTCTCTTGATGGCTTTCTTCGTACTCATACTGTCGTTTGCGCACGTCAACGTACCGAAATTCAAGAACGTCAGTGGCTCCATGCAGATGGCCTTTGGCGTCCAGACCCTGATCCCGGTGATCGAGCCGCCCTCAGCGACCAATCTGATTGCGACGCAGTACATGACCGCGCAAGTCGAGCCCACCCCCGTGAACACTGTTGAAGAGCAGCGAACAGACGAACCTCCGCCCGAAGATCCGGAACTGGACGTCGATGTCGGAGCCGGCCAGTCCAGCACCAATGACACCGTGGAAATCCTGCAGGCAGCTCTAGCCGATCAGATCGCGATGGGGCAGGTCAGCGTGTCGGTCGACGATGCTCAAGTGAGAGTAGAGGTGCTCGACCCCGAATTGACCGGCCAGTCCAGCGCCGATGAGTCCGCCACAAGGCCCGGACAGCTCGACGCAAGCCTGCTGGAAGTGTTCGCCACGGTGGCCGATGTGGCGGAGCAGACAGCGACCTCCATCGAGATTTACGCACCCTTGGAGCAGTCTGCTGTGCAGCCGTCTTCCGAAACGGCCTCGGATCCATCAGCCTCCGCGACATCCTCCCCGTCAAGGGTTCAAGATCAGTACGAAATGATCCGGGCAAACCTCTCCACAGAGATTCGCACCGGGCTGGCGGAAGTCACGCGCGAGGGTGACGACATTATTATCCGGCTGGCCGAACAGGGCAGTTTTGACAGCGGCTTCGCCGATTTGAAACCAGAATTCACCCAGTTGCTCAACCGTGTGGGCAGCTCCCTGCCCGGGTCAAGCGGCATGATTTCAATCGAGGGCCACACAGACAATCAACCGATGGGCCCGGGCTCCCGCTTTCGTTCCAATTGGGATCTTTCATCGGCTCGTGCGGCAGCCGTCGCGGACTATTTGCTCAATGGCGAGTTTGTCAACCCAGGACAAGTTTCCGTCTCCGGTCTGGCAGACACGGATCCGGTTGCGGACAACAGTACGGCTACCGGCAGGGCACAGAATCGTCGCATCGAAATCATTGTTTCGGGCACCTGAGTCGCAGTGTCAGTCTGCACATTCGGCGTAACTGGTCTCCAGACAACGCGCGATATGTGCGGCCGCAAGTTCCAGCTGCTGAGCTGTCAGCATCAAGGCTGAAATCGAATGAATGTCCTGCGCACCCGGCAGGCCATTGCGCTCCGCCAATTGACTCCAGATATAGGCGCGATAAGGGTCACCATCAGTTGCCCCCTCCCCTGCTTGTAACATGAAAGCGTACATGAACTGAGCCTCGGCATAACCACTGTGTGCCGCTAGCGCATACCAGCGCCGAGCCTCCACGAAGTCCTGTTGCAAGCCTTCACCTGCGTGGTAGATGCGACCGATCATGTATTGCGAGGCAGCGAGCTTCTGGTCGGCGGCCTGTCGGAACCAGCGCAGCGCCTCACGCTGATTCTTCGATACCCCGTAGCCATGATAGTAAAGCAGGCCGATATTGTGCTGCGCCTCAGCCAGCCCTGAGTCCGCCGCCAAGCGATACCAGCGCATAGCCTCGGTGTAGTTCTGAACAACTCCCAGGCCTTCTTCATGCATGTGACCGATGTTGTTCTGCGCAGAAGCCATGCCACTTTGTGCCAGAGGCATCCATGCTCGCAGGGCCGTGGCGTAGTGGCCCCGGTTTTTGGCAGCAAGCCCTGCTTCGAAATTTTCCTGCTGGGCAACAGCCACAGGATCCATCGATAGAACTAGAGCACTGACAAGAATTGCTAGTCTTCGCATCATGTGTGACATCAGGAACCTCTCCAAATGTTGGCCTCTTCCGAGAAGGGTACTACAGACGTTGAAGACAGAATATCATTCGTAAGAGCATAGCCAAGCATTAAAGCTGCGGACACCTACAGCCGATAAACTCTTCTAGGCACCGGACGACCTCGGTTTCATCGCCCTGTCCTGAATCAGGAGGATGTTCCACGATGAGCAGACAACAAGACGTGTTCAATCGCAAAGGCAAATTCAAGGCATCATCCGGCAGCCAAGCCGCAGGAGACAGCAACGAGCGGCGGGAGCCATACATCGGCGAATCCCTGGATGACGTGGGCGTGGTCACCATCGCGTTGCAACCTCTCGAGCAGGACACTGCTGTAGAAACCAGTCTTTTCCTGGTCAATCAATTGCGGGTCCGAACGTTGAAGCCGGATCTTGCCTTCATCAACACGATTAACCAGCGCATTGCCAGCCTTGAAAGTGGCGTGCAGGCGCTGGAAGCACAACTTGAAAAAAGGGACTAAGCCATGGTTGATAAAACCCAGTCTGCGCCGGACACCGACGCGCTTCCGGAAGCCTTGGTGGGCGACGATGTGAACATCTCGGTCGACGCCAACGATGACACCACGAACAGGACCATCGCTGACACTGAGCCGGCCAGTGCAAACGCGGAGAAAGTGCAGGACGTCGATCTTTCCGAGATCGAAACCTATTTGAAGAATCTTGTGCCGGGCGTGCTGAAGATGTCGGAAACCCTGCTGAGTCTCTCTTCACAGTTCCAGCGCATGACAAACACATTGGAAAATAAGGTAAAAGAAACTGATCTGAACATCCGTCGCTACGACATGCTCCTCGTCAAGAAGAACAAACTGGTGCAGATGACTCTCTTGGGCAGTCTTGGCGCCGTTTTTCTGGCTCTGACGATGATGCTGGTGGCAGGCTTCAACTATTCGAAACAAGTCAACAGCATGAACGCATTGTCCTTGGCGCTTGCCGGGCGCTTGTCGGAGGTGAACAGTGGACTCGTGACGTTCGAGCAATTGAATCAATCGATCTCTTTGCTCAACACAAGTATGGAACGCATGCAGCTTGTGACTGAAAGCCAGACCGACACGCTGGCGGATGGCCTCGCGGAGATCACCGCTCAGGGCGCGACGGCTACTGCGGCGGTGGAGCAGTCTCTCGTGAATCTGCAATCCGCCATCGAAGGGGGCGTACGCGCCGGCATTACCGAACAGGAAGCGCTGGCGGCCAATGTCATAGAGGCGCTTCGAGGGTTTGAAAATCAGCAGCAAGCGCTGCGAGAGTCCACCGTGCCAGCGCGGGAGCTGATGCAATTCCGCGAGCAGCTCGAGGCCTTGATCACTCTCGAGCAAGCCCGCTTTCTCGAGGCCATAGCCCAGGCTGACGCTGAACGCAACGCCCCGCCGCCCCCGGCAGCAACGCCAGAGGTGGACACAAGCCTGCGTTACCAGCGGCCTGACACTACTCGGGACACATCATTCTCGCAATGATGATGGCGCCGTGGTTTCGGGCAGCAAGGCGTGTGGGTTGACCTGGTGCACGGCAGGGCGATAGCCGAGATTGCGAATCTGCAGGATCTCCATGTAGGACTCCTGCACAGACTCCTGCGGCGCTTGCAGCGTCGCAAGGGGTTCGTCTGATGGGGCGCTGTCCTGCAGGCGCGCCGTCGAAGCTCTCGGGTAAGCGTAGACGGAAAAATAGGAAGAGGTGAGATTGCCAATCCAGTTGGAAAGCTCGACGAAGTTCTCCAAAGGCACAATCGCTCCCACATCGTTGCGACTGTTGAAGTCTCGCGTTTCTCGGTATGTCAGAATCTCGTCGATAAGCGGCTCATTGAGCCCAGGCAGCAGGCGCATCGCTTCCCGCGTGGCAAGGTTCAAATTGACTGTTTCGGTTGTACCGTAAACCGTGAAGGCAGCCTCCAGATTCACGCCTTTGAGCAACTCGTCAAAGCCTCGGATCAGCCGTAGATCCTCCACGGTCTCCAGCTCAAGGAAATTACGGGGGGTATACGGCACCTCAAGTGCTTCGTAATAGTCCGAATCCGCCCCATTCGGGCTGGCAAACCCATCGACATCACGCCAGTCACGCCAGGCCGCAAGCAACTCGTCCGCCTGACGCGGGTCTGCTTCCGGCCCCAGCCAGTGCTGCAACAATAACAGCATGCGCCGGTCCTCCAGCCGGTTTAAATTGATCTTGCCCGCATGATCGTAAATGCGCACCACCATGTCCTCGCCGGCCGGGTAGTGCAGGCTTAGAGGCTTACCATTGAAGCGATAGGCAGGCAGTCGCACATTGCCCAGATCATCCGTCAGCGGAACTTCGTCAAGCGGCGGCCGCATTTGTTCCAGCATCAGTTCCATTTCGGCAAAGTGCATGGCCTCAGCCACTGCTGCCGCGTGGTAGACCTCCTCCTGATTGTGAATGGCTGTTCGAGCGGAGAGCTGTACCCTGGCGGCCATGACAGTCACCAGTGCTGTCAGAACGATAGATGTCCAGAGCACGATCAGGATGACAGACCCACGCTGCTGGCGCATGTCAGAATCCTCCGGGCAGCAGGGCAGAGGGCGTCACCGTGGCAGGCGGCGAAGACTGGCGCGCCGGGCGCAGATCCCGGTGCTCGTTGGCGCGGATGCGCCCGATGAGGTTGAGCGGGCGCTGGCGCGGATCATCGCCGAAGGGGGTGAGCAGCACGTGTACCGCCAGCGGCAGCATCTGCAGCTCGTGGCCGGGCCAGTCCTCGCGCCATTGCTTGCTGAAATCCAGTTCCTCGTAGAGATAGCTGAAGCTGGCCGTGTACCCCGGGATGAGCAGCACGGGCTCGACATTGGCGAGGCGCTCACGCGGGTCGTCACTCCTGGCCGGGGCCAGCTGCAGGTAGACCCCTTCGTCTTCCACCGAACTCAGCTGCCAGGCGGTGAGTCCGCCACTGCGCTGCGGCGAGACGGTGGACACCCAGCTCAGCGTCTCGTCCTCGCCCTGAAAGTAGACCAGCCGGCCGAGGGAGTCCGGGTCCCGGTAGCTGTGGGGGAACGCGCCCTGCAGCGCTCGCTCCAGCTGCAGCACGGCCACCGTCTGGTCGAGCTGCTCGTCCAGCACCGCCATATCGTTCTCCCAATCGTTCATCACGGCATACATGCCCGTGCTGAGCAGGCTCAGCAGCATGGCCGTCAGGGCCAGTGACAGCACCACTTCGATCAGCGTGAAGCCGCCGTCATTCCGGCAGTTCAAGCCTGATCCAGCGCGTTCCGACAATTCGCTCATCGCTCTCTTCGTCCACGATCTCGTAATGCTGCAACTTGAAGGACATCGGTTCGGTCTTGCGCGCGACAGGCTCCAGGTAGTCGTTGGCGCGAATCTCGAAGCGCTGCTCGCCTTCGAGAATCTCCTCCACCTCGCCGTACTCGTCCTGCAGCAGCGCGAACTGCACGGAGGCGCGGGCCTCGATGGCCACGTCGAGGCTTTCCCCTGCGCGAAACGCCAGCTGCTTGCTGCCGCCCGCCAGCGCAAACAGGCTGCCCAGCACCATGCCGGTGATGGTGAGCGCCACCAGCACTTCCAGCAGAGTGAAGCCGCGTGCGCGTCTTGCGAGCGTCATGGCGCCTCCTCGGTGGTGACCTTGCCGGAGAACGGGTCGATGCGGATCTCCACCTGACGTGCGTTCTGCGCCAGGATCAGTGCGCCACCCGTGCTGCCGCCCTCGGGATAGAAGGTGATGTCGAGCGAGTCTTCCACCGGCGTGACCTGCTCCGTGCTGTCGCGATAGGCGAGGGTGAGGCCGCGGGCGGTCCAGATTTCGTCCTGACCCAGACGCGAGCGGGCGTCCGTCGCGGGTGTGGCGGCCAGCAGCGCCTCGTCGTCGCGCTGATCGGCCTGAAAGCGCGCGGTGGCGGCCTGTCCGGTGACCACGGCCGTGCGGCGCGTGTAATTGAGCAGGGCGTGGGCCTCTCGCACCTGCGCGCTGAAGGTGCGCGCGCTCATGTTGGAGAGGCTGGGAATGACGAGCACGCTGCCCATGGCGAGAATGGCCAGCACGATCACCAGCTCCAGCAGGGTGAAGCCTTGGGGCCGGCCGCTAGCGGCTGATGTCCGCGTCATTGTCCTCACCACCCGGGCGGCCATCGGCGCCGTAGGACATCAGCGTGTAGGTGTTGCCGTCGACGCTGTACTGGAACTCGAAGCCCCAGGGGTCACGTGGCACTTCATTGTTCAGGTAGGGGCCGTTCCAGGACGCGCGATCGGAAGTGTTCTCCATCAGGCCCTGCAATTCGTCCGGGTACTGGCCGACGTCCAGGCGATAGGTGTCGAGGGCCGAGGCAATGGCGGAGATCTGCGACAGCGCGGCATCGCGACGCGCGCCGTCAGCCTGGTTGAACAGATTGGGAGCCACCATGACGGCCAGCATGCCGAGAATGGCCATGACGATGAGGAGTTCGATGATGGTGAAACCGCGCTGCCGCGCGCTGGATCGAGTGAGCATGAGAGTTCTCCTTTCAGGTCAGGTCAGAGGCCGGCGTCTTCGAACAGTTCGGCGGCCAGAGCGAAGCGCCGCAGGATCTCGGTATAGGCCGCGGCGCCGGTTTCATTCAGATTCACGACTTCGGGACGCAGGACGATGAACAGTTCCTTGCGCTCGGACACGTCCTGCTGATAGCCGAACAGCCCGCCAAGCACCGGCACCCGGCTCGCACCGGGCAGCCCGCTGTTGAGGTCGGAATTGCTCGACTGGATCAGCCCGCCCAGCACCACGTTCTCGCCGTCGCGCACCACCACCGTGGTGCTGATCTCCTGATTCTGGAACACCGGGTTGCCCGCCACGCCGGTGTCCTCCTGGATGGAAGAGAGCACCTGCCGGATGGTCATGTTGACGACGCCATCGTCGTTGATGCGCGGCGTGATGTAGAGCTCGATGCCCGTGGGCCGGTACTGGATGCTGCTGATGATGTTGTCACCGATGCCGGTGGTCTGGGTGCCCGACTGCACGGGCACTTCGGCACCGATCTGGATCTCCCCTTCCATGTTGTTCACCACCGTCAGGGACGGACGTGCGAGCAGGCGCACATCGTTGTCCGACGCGATCGCCTCCAGGGTGGCTTCGACTCGGGCCGCGCCATCGAGGAAGGACTTGGTGAACAGCAGGCCGTCGAGTCCGCCGTTGGGCAGGAACCCGGTGCTGGTCTGGGTGGAGAGCGCATCGATCGACACATTGTCGGCCACGCGCGACCAGTCCACGCCAAAGCGTGTCTCGTCGGTCAGGGTGATCTGGGCGATGACGGCATTGATCATCACCTGCAGCGGCACGGCGTCGAGCTGGTTGATGGTGGCCAGCAGCTGACGGTAGTCGCGCGGGTTGGCGCGGATCAGCAGGCTGTTGGTGGCCTCGTCGGCAACGATGGTGACACGCAGATCGGCGGACACGGCGACGTCGCCGCCTGTTGCGGCAGCGCCGAACAGGGGCACGGTGCGTGTGACGGTGTCGCCGTCGGGCGTCACGATGTCGATGGTTTCCACCTCGTCACGCGGCTGCGGTGGTGCGTCTTCTTCCTCTTCCTGGTTCAGGGCGAACACATCGGTCAAGGTGGTGGCGAGATCGACGGCGGTCAGATTCTTCACCCGGTAGTGGAACAGTTGTTCAGCCTGCTCCTCGCGATCGGCATCCAGAATGCGCACCCAGCGGCTGATCTCCTCGAAGCCGCGATTGGCCGGCGCCGTGACGAGGATGGCGTTGATTCGCTCCAGCCCCTTCACCTGATAGGCGGGCGAGGCGCCTTCGATCAAGGTCAGGATCTCCGACAGCTCCGTGGCCACCTCGGCGGCATTGGCATAGCTGAGCTGATACAGATGCAGGCCCTGATTCTGGAACGGGTCCGCGTCGACGACTTCCAGCAGCTCGTTGATGCGCTGCAGCTGGGAAGCGCTGGCCGAGATCGCCAGGGTGTTGTTGTTGGAGATGCGCACCACGCGACCGTCCGGCTCCACCAGGGGTGTGAGGATCTCCAGCGCGGATTCGACGCTGACATAGGTCAGCGGGGTGATCTGCATGATCATGCTGCCGGTGAGGGAGCCCGCGTCATCCGGCGTGCTGATCTGCTCGGGCACATTGCCCACCTGCTTGCGCGCGGTGTAGACGGTGCCGTTGCGCTCGATGCTCACGCCGGCCTGACGCGTCAGCAGACGCAAGAGGGGCCAGATGTCTGCCTGCGTCAGTGGTCGATTGGCCGAGGTGCGCAGGCTGACGCGATCGGCGATGGTAGGGTCGATGATCAGCGTGATGTCCAGGGCATCGGCCAGCTCTTCGAGGATCACGCGCAGGTCGGCCTGTTCGTAGTTCAGCTCCACGAAATCGTCGGCGGGCGGGTTCACCGGAGTGGGGGCTTCGTCGCGATAACCTGGCACCGACGAGGCCGCACCGACCCGGTTGATCTCGTCGATCAGGCGCTGCTGTTCCTGCGCCCGCACCGACTCCCCCACACTCGCGGGCGAGCTCACGGCCGCTGTCGGCGCACTGCCTCGCTGGGTGCTGCTCATCGTGCCGGCGCCTGGAGCAGCAGCATCGCCACCCCCCGATGTCAGCGCCGCACAGGAGGACAGCCCCAGCGCGAGGCCCAGCAGGGCCAGTTGTCTTGTCGTGTTCACCATAGAACTCCCGATCTGCGTCTCAAAACTCCACTGCGTTCATGCTGAACACGGCGGAAAGCATGGTAATCGTGATGCCCCCCACGGCGATGCCGAGGAACAGGATCAGGGCCGGCTGCAGCGCAGCCACCAGACTGGACATCTGGTTCTTCACATACATGTCGAAGGTCGCTGCCGTCTTCAGCAGGATGCTGCCCGTGCGCCCCGACTCCTCGCCCACCGTGATCAACTGGTGGAGCAGGGTAGGGAAGCGGTTGGTCTTCTCCAGAGAGAGACCCAGGCCGGCCCCGCCACGAACATCGTCTTCCACCTGCCGCAGGTGTCGCGTCAGCTCGGCATTGCCGACCACTTCCCGGGCCACGCGCAGGGCGCGAATCAGCGGGATGCCGGCCTCCAGCAGAGCACCCAGCGTACGGGCGAAGACGGCACAGTCCTTGTACAGCAGCAGCGAACCCAGCATCGGCACATTCAGCAGGAAGGCGTGCTTCTGCAACCTGCGCTGCGGGTCACGGTCCAGCCATTTCCACCAGAAGCCGATTCCGAGCACGGCCAGGATGAAGAGATAGCCATAGCGCGCCAGGCCTCCGCTCAGTGCCAGCAGGAAGGCCGCCGAGGCGGGAATTTCCGTGCCCGCATCCTCGAACATGATCGCGAACTGCGGCACCACGAACACCAGCAGCAGGAACACCGAGATCACGCCCGTCACCAGCAGCACGAGGGGGTAGATCATGGCCGACACAATAGCCGAGCGATTGCGCCCGCTGGTCTCCAGGAAGTCCACCAGGTCCGGCAGCAACTGATGCAGGATGCCGCCTTCCTCGCCGGCACGCACGATGTTGATGTACATGCGCGAGAACACGTCCGGCCGCGCCTCCATGGCCTCGGCCAGGCTGCGGCCTTCCTTCACGTCACGCCGCAGCTGCATCACCAGCTGGCGCATGGCGCTGGTTTCCGTGATGCCTTCTAGCAGGCGCAGGGCCTTGTCCAGCGGCACGCGAGCCTCGACCAGGGTGCACAGGCCGGTGGTGAAATCCAGCAGGTGGGCGTTCTTCACCCGGCGGCCACGACTCGGCGTGCCATCGTCCTGTTCCGACGGGGTGATCTTCACCGGAATCAGTTTCTTGCCCTGCAGAATCTTCAGCGCCTCGCGCTCCGACTCGGCATTGATCTGCCCGGACTGCACATTGCCCTGGGCATCGTAGGCTTGATAGCGGAAGTAACCGGCACTCATAGCGCGCGTGTGACCCTCACGACTTCCTCGGGCGTGGTCAGCCCGGCGGCCAGTTTCTCCAGTGCATCCTGGCGCAGGGTCTTCATGCCCTCGCGGATGGCCTGCTCGCGGATGACATTGGCATCGGCGCCGCTGGCGATGTGGTGGCGGATGGCGTCGGACATCACCAGCAGCTCGTAAAGGCCGATGCGGCCACGGTAGCCGGTGCCGCCGCAGCGCTCGCAGCCCGTGCCGCGGTGCAAGATGGGGTAATCCTCGGCCTTGATCTGCAGCACGTTCGCCTCGTCCTGGCTGATGGGCTGGGCCACCTTGCAATCGGTGCACACGCGGCGCACCAGGCGCTGGGCCTGGATCGCCAGCAGGCTGGAGCTGATCAGATAGCCTTCCACGCCCATGTCCTGCAGGCGCGTCACGGCGCCGGCCGCGTCATTGGTGTGCAGGGTGGAGAACACGAGGTGGCCGGTCAGGGCGGATTCGATGGCGATCTCGGCCGTCTCGTGATCGCGGATCTCGCCCACCATCAGCACGTCCGGGTCCTGCCGCACGATGGAGCGCAGGCCGGCGGCGAAGCTGAGACCAATGCTGGCATTGGCCTGGATCTGGGTGATTCCTTCGAGCTGGTACTCCACCGGGTCTTCCACCGTGATGATCTTCTGCTTCTCGCTGTTGATCTTCTCGAGGGTGGCGTAGAGCGTGGTGGTCTTGCCGCTGCCCGTGGGGCCGGTGATCAGGATCATGCCGTGGGGCTGGGTGATCAGCTGCTGATAGGTGCCGAGGATGGCCTCGGGCATGCCCAGCTGCTGCAGGCTCACGGCGGTGTCGCTGCGGTCGAGGATGCGCAGCACCACGGATTCGCCATGCACGCCGGGCAGGGTGGAGACGCGCATGTCGAGCTGCTTGTTGCCGATGCGTGAGTCGATGCGCCCGTCCTGAGGCAGGCGCTTCTCGCCGATGTCGAGCCTGGCCATCAGCTTCAGGCGCGAGGCCACGGCGGTGTGGATCTTGATGGGCAGGCGCTCGATGCGGGTCATGATGCCGTCCACGCGGCAGCGCACATCGAGGTGATCCTCGTTGGGCTCGAAATGGATGTCGCTGGCGTTCAGGTCCAGTGCGCGCGCAAACAGGTGATTCACCAGGCGGATGATCGGCGCCTCGGAGGCCATGTCCTTGAGGTCTTCGTCGTCCTCGAAGCCGGACACGAACACTTCCGCGCCCTGGTCGATCTGCGGCGAGAGTTCCGCCCGCCAGTGCTTCATCAGCCGCGACACCTCGTCGCCCTGCCCGCGGCGGAAGCGCACGCCGGCACCCACGATGAAACGGATGCGGGCGCGCAGCTCGATATCGGGCAGGGCGTTGCAGACCAGCAGGCCGGAACTGGCGTAGTCATGCGCCGGCGCGATGCCTTCGGGCTCGAGAAGCTGACTGAACAGGGGAAGCGTCAAGGGGCTCATGGGCATCACTCCGCCGACCCGGTGCGCGTGCTTTCGGTTTGACTGAAGCCCACCACGGTGAGGGTGCCGGCGTACTGATTGCGGTTGCGGCGGATGCTGAAGCTGCTGACGCCTAGCCAGGGGGTGGCCGTGTCGAGCGAGCGCAGCAGCTGCAAAAGGTTCTGCTGGTTGTCGGTGAGCAGCGACAGCTCCTGCTCCACCAGCAGCCAGCCGTCGGTTTCCATCGCCTCGGCCAGCTTGGTGGAGGTGATGGAGATGCCATGCTGGCCGGCCAGATCACGCACCAGACGCTGGATGCTGGCGCTGATCAGCGGGATGGACGTCTCCTGGAACAGCATGGCCTGCAGCGCCAGCCCGCGCGCCTCGACGCCCGCTCGGCGCTCGGCCCATTCCGCTGCCGTGTCCTGCAGGCGCTGTTCGCGCGCGATCTCGCTCTGCAATTGCGCCACGCGCGCAGCACCGTCGGCGTGCCAGGCGCGGGCAGCCGGCAGGACCTGAGTGAAGGCGAAAACCACGCCTGTCAGCAGGGCCAGCGCCAGGATGTTCTTTTCTCGCTTGGTCATGGTTCGACGATCCAGTGCCAGGGACGCTCAGCGCCGCGCTTCCGGGAAGTAGCGTGCGTGATAGTCCGCGAAATCGACGGTGCTCAGACGCATCTCGATGTAATAACGGTTGTTGCTCGTGGCTCGGGCGAAATCGACGCCGGTGAACATCGGGTCACGCTCGAGACTCTGCAGCAGACTCTGCGGGTCTGCGCTTTCCCCCTCGATCTGCAGTTCGCCTTCCACCAGTTCCAGGGATGTCAGGACGCTGGGGCTCAGCACACTCTGCAACTGCAGGAGCACCTGCGCGACATCCTGCCGCGGGAAGTCATTCAGTACCCCCCAGCGCTGTTCGAAATCCCGCACGACAGCCTGATCGGCGCGGGCGTCCTCGGAAAGCGTCTGGCGTTCGGCGAGAGTGGCTTCCAAACGCGCTATCTGCAGGGCTTGCCAAAGGAAGGGCGACACCAGCAACAGGGCCGCCAGGGCCGCGGCAATTCCTGCCTGGCGCACGCGGCGGGCCTTGCGTTGCAGGCGATGGACGGCCTGGGCACCTTCAGGAATGAAGCAGTGCAGGGCATCCCAGTGCTGCGGCAGGCCGCGCTGGGTCCAGTCGCTCGCACTGTGCAGGCGCAGCAGGCGCGCACCACTGCCCTGGGCGAGGGCGCAGGCCTCCTGCCACTGGTTGCGCAGCTCCGGGTCGTCCAGATCGGCACGCTCCACCTGCAGCCAGGAATGCAGCACGCCCTTGCGATAGACCAGCTGGGTGATGCTGTAGCGGTCGATGTCCTCCACGGCCAGAGTGTCCTGACCGACCGGCGCATCCAGTGCCGCAAGCGGGCGAGGCAGCACGGCAGCCAGCAGCAGCCCTTGCTGTGCGAAAGCCTCGAACAGGGCATTCAACCCGGCCTCGTCGGCCCACAGGGCGATGTCCGGGAAGTCTGCATCGCGGGCTGCCGGGTTGATGGCCAGCGCCAGACTGCCTTCGTAAGCCGGCAACAACACACTGGCCTGCAGCTGCAGGGCGGCATGCAGATTCTCGCGGGCAACACCGGGCAGCTTGACGGTGGTCGCGATGAAGCGCGAGGCGGGCAGCAGCAGGAGCACGCTGCGCGCCATTGGTCCCGGGGGCAGCAGCTCACGCGCGGCGGCGGCGATCTGCGCGGCAGACGCCGGTTCCGCCAGACTGCGCCAGGCCCCATTGCCAAGATCGTCCAGACGATCGTCATGCACCATCAGAACGGCATTGACCTGCCCTCGCAGCCGCGCGCGCGCACCGTCGCGCCGGCGCAGTTCAGCCGGCAACAGGGCGACGAGACGGTCCCGCCAGCGGGCGGCTTGCAGGGTCATGGTTGTCATGGGGCGTGGGACAATTCCGCTGAAAGTGGATGAAACGCGTCCTTAGGACTCCGGTTGGCGAGAAATAGTTTTAGCACGCAGGCCGATACTCAGAGGGGACTGGGGACAGTGGGCGACGACTCAGCCACACAGACACGATTGCGGCCGCCTTGCTTGGCTCGGTACAAGGCCTTGTCGGCCCGTTCGAATGCCGACTCGGGCAGATCCTGCAGACCAAACTCGGTAAGCCCGAAGGACATGGTGATCTGCACCTGCTTTTCCTTGAAGTGGAAGGGACACTTCGCGATTTTCTGGCGCACGGTATTCATCAGCATTTCCGCATCGGCCAGGTGGATGCCATTGAGCAGAAGCACGAATTCCTCACCGCCGAAGCGCGCCACGAAGTCCGTCTGCCGCACGCGGGCACTGATCTCCTTGGCGAGGATACGCAGCACCTTGTCGCCGGCAAGATGGCCGTAGTTGTCGTTGATGTGCTTGAAGTGATCGACGTCGGCGACCACCAGGCACAGGCCGCCGGCCGAGCCCTGCTCCGCGGCATCACGCCAGACATCGAGTTCCTGGCGGACACGTCGATCATAGGCCGCACGATTGGGCAGCTCGGTCAGGGCGTCCCGACTGGCCAACTGCTCCTGTTGGGCCAGATGCAGGCGCAATTCCCGCGACTCGGCCTCCATGGCCTGCAGACGGGCTTCCAGCTGACGCGAGTGCTCGGACGCCGCATCCTGCTGCCGGCGCTTCATCTCCTTGAACTCGTCCATGGACGAGAGAATCGTGTTGAGCTGCCCCTGCACCACGGATTTCAGCTCACCGATGTTCTCGGCCACCTGCACGGACTCGGCAATGCCGCTGATCTGAGTGCGTACCGCCACATCCAGGGCCTTTTCCGATTCCCTTGCGGCGCCTTCCTGTTCGCGGGAGAACTGCACGTATTCCTGCACCTGCCCGAGGCTGGCATTGAGTTCGTTCAGGAATCGCTGGAATTCGGAGCGTTCCTGTTCGAGGGTCGAGGTGATCACAGTGGCAATGTCTTCCAGCACGGCCACGAATTCGTACCAGTTCAGTCCTCTGGCGACCCGACTGCGAATGCGGGAGGCCAGCCCCACCGACTGTTCGGAGATGTAGATGTTGTCGAGAATCCTCAGGATCAGCGGCTCGGCATGATTGGCGATCACGGAGAACGGCGGTTCAGGTTCGAACTCCGATGGCACAGAAGCGTCCGGCGTGGCAGCGGGCGCGGCCGTCTCAACCGGCGTGGCAGCGGGGGGCTCAGCGTCCGTTGCTGCAGGCAACTCTGCCTGAAGCACCTCGGCCGCAGTGTCTGCGGTGACGGACAGCGTCGGGTCCTGGCCCAGGAGGTCGATGACCAGATCGACCTCTTCGACGGCTGGCTCATCGACCTCTTCGACTTGCGATTCCGTTTTTCGCATGGCCGGCCCTGACGGCATGGCGGCCGACACCTTGATCGTGGGCCTGGCCTGGGCAGTGGCTGCGGCTGTCGGGGCGGGTTCGGATGTCTGGCCAGGATCGTTCGGCGCCGAGGCGGGTGCGGGCGAAGGTGTCGGGACGGCACCCACGTCTGACTTCTCACTCGCTGAAGTGCCTGAAAAGAGTCGGCTCCAGAAGCCAGGAGCCGGCGCCGTGGCGTCGGTTTCCGGCTGATGGGTCAGCTCCCGGACCACCATGCGCAGCAGTTCCAGCAGGTCGATGACCAGTTGGGCGTGATTCTGCGGGTCCTTCAGCCTGCCGGGCAGGGACTTGTGATACTGCTTGAGCGCGCGCTTGAGCTTGCGGGACACCTCGAGCGTCTGCAGCTGGGTGGCACTCTGCAGCAGGGCATTCTGAATGCCGCGGTGGTCCTGCTCCTTGCGGGTATCGAGGCGCAGAACGGAGCGCTCGATGCGCTCCAGCAACACTTCCAGGCCGGATTCGCTGTCTTCGGCCCGCAGAGCGGTGCGCAGGGCATTGAGTTCACGATCGAGAGTGGGGTCGAGACCGTCGCCGGCAAGACTGACGCCGACGAGGCCGCGGCGGAGCAGGCGAATGCGGTTGATGAGGGACTTTTCGCGTTGGCCGTTGGCCTCAAGGGCATCGAGAAACTTCTTCTTCCAGCGCGAAGCCTCGATGTTGTCAGCGTCCCTTTGGCTCATTTAGACGACCCGTGTGCAGAAAACTTTCAGAGTTCGACGGCCCTGTCTGCCCGCGGGGCTGAGTCAGCCCCGCGGGACGCAAGGAAAGTCTGCGACGTGACGGCGGAAATCAGCTGGAGCTTCTTTCCAGATTCACCAGGAAGTCGACGACCTGCAGCATTTCCTGCTGTGTGGGCACGGCTTCGCCGGTGGAAATCAGGTACTTGCCATTCACGATCATGTTCGGCGTGCTGCGCACCTGATATTCGCGCATCTTCGCTTCCGCCTGATTGACCTTGGTGCGCACGGCGAACGAGTTGAACGCAGTACTGAACTCTTCGGCACTGACGCCGTGCTGAGTGAACAGGGCCGACAGCTGCTGCTCGTTCTGCAGGCGATTGCCCTGCACATTGATGGCCTCGAACATCGGGCCGTGCAGTTCCTTGACCTTGCCCAGCGCTTCCGCCGTGAAATAGGCCTGTGCGTGGATCTTCATCAGATCGTTCCACATGCCGGGGAAACGCACGAAGTTCACATCCGCCGGGATGCTGGCTTCCCAGTTCTCGATCAGTGGCTCGAAGCGGAAGCAGTGGCTGCAGCCATACCAGAACACTTCGACGACCTCGATCTTGGCCGGATCTGCTGTGCGCACCGGAGCGGGCAGGGTGACGTAGTGCGTGCCTTCGACATAGCGCGCCGGCTGCGCGAATGCGGAAAATGCCAGCGGGGCCAGAACAAGGACGGCAAGAATCTGCTTGATGAGTTTTTGCATAGCGTTTGCTCCCTCTACCAGAAGTAGGTTCAGTTCAATCCAGCTGACTTTCCTAGACCGTGATCGGCCTGATCTCAGTTCAGACCGGACAAGTAGCTCGCCAGGGCCTCGATCTCGCGATCAGTCAGACGCTCGGAGACGATACGCATCGGCATGGAATTGCCGTCGTTGGCACGTGCGCCGGAGCGGAAGGCCTTCAGTTGATTCGCGGTGTAGGTGGCGTGCTGACCGCCCAGTGCCGGGAAACCGGCCTGCTCGTTGCCCTGTCCCGTCGGGGAATGACAGGCCGTGCAGGCAGCCACGTTCAGACTGGCGATGCCGGAACGGTAGATGCTTTCCCCCAGTTCGACCAGCTCGGGATTGGCGCCTTCCAGTGTCTTTTCCTGGGCTGCGTAGTAGGCGGCGATATCCAGGATGTCCTGATCGCTGGAGTTGTTGAGCAGGCCGGTCATCAGGGGAACGGTGCGGGCACCGCTCTTGATGTCGTGCATCTGCTTGGCGAGGTAGCGGACATTCTGGCCGGCCAGTTTCGGGTTCTCGCCGATGGTGCTGTTGCCGTCGGCTCCGTGGCAGGCGCCGCAAACCACGGCCTTGCTTTCGCCTGCGGCTGCATTGCCTTGTGCCTGTGTCAGGCCGGCGGCAGAGGCCAGGACGAGTGTGGAGACGAGAATCACTGCTTTCTTGGTGAATAGATTTTTCATGGATAGTCCAAATTCCCAGTGTTTTCGGAAGTGCTTGAATTCGAATCGTCAGCGGTGGCTGATGCAGCGGCAAAACCCGCGTGGGGGCCTGCGTACCGGCTCCAGGAGCAATTTTCCACAAGCGAACGGGCGCGGATTATAACGCAAGACTTTGCATTACTCTATGAATGAATCGGGCGCTCTGCGGCCCTCCGGCCATGTCCGGCCAAGGGCCGCCACGCTTGCGCTCGCGGGAGGCTTGCTGTATCTAGTGCGCCCATGAATTACAAAACCGCTCGCTTTACCACCAGTGCCGTCGGCCTGGATGACTGCCCTGCCGACAGCCTGCGCGAAGTCGCCTTCGCGGGCCGCTCCAATGCCGGCAAGTCCAGCGCCATCAATGCGCTCACCAATCAGAACCGTCTTGCCCGCACCAGCAAGACGCCTGGCCGAACCCAGCTCATCAATTTCTTCGAGATTGGCGAGCACCGCTACCTGGTGGATCTGCCTGGCTACGGCTACGCGCAGGTGCCGCTCAGCGTGAAGGGGCAGTGGGAAGAGCACCTGAACCTCTACCTGAACCAGCGCGATGCGCTGGCCGGCCTGGTTCTGCTGACCGATGTCCGGCACGCGTTCAAGGACTTCGACATAATGATGATCGACTGGTCACACCAGTCGAACATGCCGGTGCACGTCCTGCTCACCAAGGCGGACAAGCTGACGCGGGGCGCTGCGCAGAATGCGCTGCTGGGGGCTCGCCGACAGCTGGCACAATACCCCAATGTCAGCCTGCAGCTGTTTTCATCCATGACACGCTTTGGAATCCCGGAGCTGGAAGCGACCCTCGATCGCTGGATGGCACTGCCCGCGCAGAGCGCCGAGGCGCCGTCAACGACCTGAATCCTCTATGCCGAAGCGCCATCAGTGCGCCTCGTCCCAGTTGTCCCCGACACCGATGTCCACGATCAGGGGCACTTCCATGGCTGCCGCGCTCACCATGCGAAAGCGCACGCCCTCTGCCAGCAGCTCGACATCCTTTTCTGCCACCTCGAACACCAGCTCGTCGTGCACCTGCAGCACCATGCGGGCATCCAGCACGCCGGTGGCCAGCCAGTGATCGATATCGATCATCGCCTGCTTGATGATGTCCGCTGCCGTGCCCTGCATGGGCGCATTGATGGCGGTGCGCTGTGCGGCCTTGCGCAGCATGCCGTTGCCTGCATGGATGTCGGGCAGGTAGAGGCGACGACCGAACAGGGTCTCGACATAGCCGAGTTCGTCCGCCAGCGCCTGGGTCTGCTCCATGTAGCGCAGGACACCCGGATATTTCTGGAAGTACAGATCCACATAATGCTGGGCGCTGTGACGATCGATGCCCAGCTGATTGGCAAGTCCGAACGCCGACATGCCGTAAATGAGGCCGAAGTTGATGGCCTTGGCGCGTCGACGCTGCTCCGAGGTCACCTCTTCCAGCGGCGTGCCGAACACCTCGGCGGCCGTGGCGCGATGCACATCCTGGGCGCTGGAGAAGGCGCG
>JALREE010000154.1 GCA_023256835.1 Pseudomonadales bacterium
GCTGACACCACGTTCACGCCAGTAGAGCACGAATTCTGGAACGGCATCCTCGATGAACTGCGCATTGATGCCCGCGTTCTCCAGGATCACGAACGCATCGCTGCTCGGCCACCACTGCGGCGACATCTCGGTTTCCAGCTCGCTCATGCCGCGGCGCGTCTGCTCGGCCCGCCACTCCCGCAGCACGAACTTGTAGAAGGCATTGCCCCAGGAAAAACGCGCCTGGCCGCGCTCGCGCCAGTACATGACGAAGCCAGGCACCAGCTGGCGCACGAAGTCCTCGGGAATGTTCTGCTGCCGACACTGCCTGATCCACTCGTCACCCGGCTGCCAGTTGGCCGGCATATAGGTGGCGCCTTGCGCTTCGACGCTGCCCGGCACTGGCTGAGCGGCGGTCAGCGGCTGGTCCAGACGAGCGCCGGGGCGGATATGGCGCTTTGGCGGCTCGCTCGCCGGTCGCGCCTGATTGATGGCGAACCACTGACTGTCGGCACTGGCGGTGACCGGGTCAATGAGGATCAAGCCCAGATCCTGCAGACTCCTTTGCACACGCTTGATGTCGATGAGCGCCCAGAAGGGAAATGCCTTCTGCAACTGGTCCTGATCCAGCTCGATCCAGGCGAATCGGTCTTTCTCGCGCACTGGCCGGTGCGCCATCAACTCGCTCAGCACGTGCAGCATCACGGCCTCTTCGAGGCCGATGGTGGCGGCCAGCGTGGGCGAAATGACGAGTGGACGTTCGGGAATCAGAGACGACTGCATGACGGACCTGCCTGCTCAAGGGAGCGGCAATCCTAACACAGGCATCCCGCCGCACGCTCTCGCCTGGCTTCGATCCGCTGCCAGACCTTCTCGTGGAAGAAGTAGGCCACGGTATTGATGGTGGGTTCGACCAGCGCGAGGATGCCGCCGACCAGCCAGCTGCCGGTCAAGGCCCAGGCGACGGTGAAGGCCACGGTGAAGTGAACGATGGCGAAACTGAGCGTCTTGTTCATGGTCTGCTGCCCTCCTGCTGATGACGCAGTCAGGATAGGCAGGCAGTGGCAGAAATAAAATCTATTAATTTCTATGTTTCTGATACGCCAATTGAATCAAATGCAAACTCTTCTCATTTGCAGCCTGGCGCATCACGGGCGTGCAATCAACTCCAGCGCCAAGGGCAACCAGCCATCGGGCAGTGCGCTGACCGCCACCGCATCGAGCACTTGCAGTCGCGGAGCCAGCTCGGGCTCCGTGGCGGCCAGCTGCGTCACGACGGCCTGGGCACGGGCGTTGGCCAGGGCCGCCAGGTCGGCTTCGGTGACCGGCTCAACAGGCAGCAGGGCACGGCGCAGAGCCTCGTTGTAGGCCAGCTCATCCAGCATGGCAGGCGCATTGTCGGCCGCCGCTCGTGTGTAGCTCGCCTGCAGCGCAGCCAGCGATTCCTCCACCGTCGCCTCTCCCTGCAGACGCAGATCGGCCTCGCGATGAAAGGCCTCCAGCACGCTGCGCCGCGTCGGTGCGGGCACCACGGCAGCAGCGGCAGCCTGCGCCAGCACTTCATCCACACGGCGATCGAGGAACTGTTGCTGCAGTTGTGGCGTGTCCAGTACCGCATCATGCACGCCAGCCAGTTCCAGGAACAGCTGCGGCCGCTCGCGCAGGGCGCTGGACAGGGTGAGCAGCTTCTCCTGCTCCGGCGGGGCGAGGTCGGCACGTCCTGGCCGGAAAGCGAGTGTGCCGATATCGGTATCCTCCGCTCCCCCCACGAGGGAGGACAGGAAGCGGAATGGCGCCGTCACGATATTGCGGATGATATTGCCCAGAGCAGTTCGGATAACGCTGCCGTAGTTGAATTCAGGGTGCCCCAGATCCCCGGTGACCGGCACCTCGAGATCGATCACGCCATTGCGATCCTTGAGCAGGGCCACAGCGAGACCCAGCGGCAGATCCATGGCCTCGGGATGCGGCACTTCGTCGCCCAGCACCAGGTCGCGCAGGCGCAGGGCATTGTCGCCCTGCAGCTGATTGGCTGTGATGGTGTAGGAGAGGTCGACATCCATGGCACCATCGTCAATCCGCCGGCCGGCAAACTTGATGACATAGGGCGACAAGGAAGGCACGTCGAGGTTGCGGAATTGCAGGTCCAGCTCGGTCAGATGCTGAAAGGCCAGCGGGCGCAAGCGGCCCTCGATGCTGGCCAGGCCGAACTCATCCACCTGGCCCTCCAGGCGCACGCGAGCCGGCTTTGGCTGCAAACTCGGCATCCTTCTGGGCTTTGTGCCCCTCCAGGCGCACGCGAGCCGGCTCGCTGGAACGGGTGGACATGGCGGAGATCTCACCGTTGAGGCCTGTCATCAGCACGGCAAAGGGCAATGGCAGCGAGACATCGGAGAAGTCCGCGCTCGCCTGTTCGATGCGGATACGCGCGATCTCCAGTGCCGGCAGTGGCGCGCTGCCGGCGCCAACCACGGCCGCGCCTGCATTGTCGACCGGCTCTGCCACAGCACTCGGGGCCGGCAGCAGTGCCCCCAGATTGGTGCTGCCGTCGGCCGCGATCTCGATGCGGGCATAGGGTTCGAGCAGCTGCAGATCCGTGATGCTGACACTGGTCTGCTGTGCCACTTCCAGACTCACCCCTTGCAGGGCCAGCTCGCCAAGACGGAACACCTCTTCGTCCTGAAGCGCATCGTCGATGCGCAGATCACGCAGGCCCACGCTGCCCTGATAGAAGACATTGCCCGGCGAGCTGCGCAGATTGCCGGCCAGCGCGAACCGCCCCTGCTCCAGACGAATGGCCGCGAGGGGCTCCAGATAGGCCTGCAGCACGGGCAGGGCCAGATCGTCCACGCGCACTTCCAGGGAAGTGTCCAGCGCCGGCAGCACGCTCAACTCGCCACTCGCTCGCAGGGTGCCGCCCGTGCTCAGACCGAGCGTGGTTTCCAGATCGACGCTGGCGCCCGGCGTGCTGTCCAGATTGCGCAGCCGCGCGTCGAAGTCGACGGTCAGCGCGACATCAGTGGCCGGGACGCGATCACGCACGTGGACATGCCAGTCGGCCAGCTGCAAGTCCTGCAGCCGCAATGACCAGGGCGCCGGACTCGCAGGCGCGGCTGCGGCCGATGTCGCCTGCGCGGCGCCGTATTCCGGCAGCAACTGCAGGAAATTCACCTGCCCATCCTCGAAGCGTTCCGGGTGCAGCTACACGCCGGCCACGCGCAGGGACTGCAGGCCGAGCTCGCGCGCCCTCAAGTCGAAGTCACCTCCGCTGAGGGACAATTCAGGCAGGCGGGCCAGCAGGGCATTGCTGGCGCGCTCACGCACGTCAAGTTCGCTCAGCTGCAGCTGCAGGCCCGAGGCGGTGAGGGCCACCCCACCGTCATCGGCGAGCGCGAAGTCATAGCTCAGGCGCGATTCCAGCCAGCCACCCGACAGACGCACGGGCAGCTGCTCGCGAAGATAATCATAGACCAGCGCCGGATAGGGGCCGCGCAGCTCGATCTCGCCGCGCGAGTGTAGCGGCGCCAGACTCAAGCTGCCGCGCCAGTCCAGCCGCGAGCCATTGCCCATGGTCAGACTCAGGGACTGCCCTGCAGAAGCATCGGGCAAGGTGGTGAGGTTCTCGATCTGGATGTCCAGGGCATCGACCAGGCCGATATAGGACACGGCGGGCACGTTGTCCGTCAGCCCGATGCTGGCCTGCTGCAGCCGCAGGTCGGCGATGGTCAAAGGAAACAGACCCGCCTCGGCCTGGGTCGCCTGCACTGCTGGCGCCTCGACCGGGGCCGCCGTCCCAGCCCAGCGCTGCGCCAGACGCTGCAGATTGGTGTCCGCGGAGCTGTAGCGGCGCAAGGAAAGATGCAGAGCGTCCAGGTGCACTTCCCGCAGACTCAGGGCCTTGCGACGCAGGCTGTCCGCCTGCAGATTGATGAAGCCCTGTCCAAGGGACACCACGCGCCAGCCATCGGCGTCGATCAGGTCGAGCCCCTCGATGCGCAACTGCAGGGAGAAAGGGTTGAAGTCGATGTCAGCCACACTGAAGCGGGCTTCGAGCCGGCTCTGCAGCAGAGCGGCGATCTGGCGTTCCGCCAGCCAGGGCAGCAGCAGAAAACCTGCCGCGGCGTAGAGCCCGAGCATGACAGCCCCCCCAGCGCGCGATGCGCAGGGCGATGCGAGTCAGTCTCTCGGCCTGTGCCGACATGGTCATGCAGGGCTCCTTACTCCCGTCGTTGTGCACGGGACGCAGGACGGAGTATGCCGGCAGTGCGATGCACTATCAAAGGGCATGGCGAGGTTTGATCAGTTTTTGCCCACTGGCATCCCCAATGAAGAGGGGGTCAGAGTCACTTGCCATCAGCAAGTGTCCCTGACCCCCTTGGTTCAAGACCGTGTGCTTAGTGCTCAGCGGCGCCGGTGCTCACCGGACCGTGCAGAGACACGGCAGTCAGTGTGGAACCGGTCTGCAGCACGATGTACTGCTCGCCCTTGTGCACGTAAGTCATCATGCCGTAACGGCTGTTGGCGGACACGGGCACCTTGCCGACCTGCTCGCCCGTCGCCTTGTTCACAGCGAACAGCGCCGGTGTGCCATCGCTGGACTGCGAGGCATAGATCAGCAGGTTCTTGGTGACCGTCATCGGCGCGTGGGCGCCTGTCCCGGTGTTGCCCACATCAATGCCGGCCAGAGCCGGGTTGTTCTTGATGCGATCCGGTGTCTCGCCCACAGGGATCATCCACAGGTGCTCGCCGGTGTTCAGGTCGATGGCCGTGATGCGGCTGTAGGGCGGCTTGAACAGGGGCAGACCCTGCGGACCACGGGGGCCACCGGCGCCTGTGCCCACGGCGTACTGAGCCACGGTGCGGCCAGTGGTGGTGGTGCCGTTGTCAGTCATGTAGCGCAGGTCGGCTTCTTCGCCCGGGACGATCTGGCGAGTGGTGCAGCCACTCAGGGACGTCACGTAGAGAATGCCGGTTTCGGGGTCGCCAGCAGCCGGGCCGCTGATGTTCACGCCACCCACGTCACCCGGACACCACAGGGCGCCACGCTTGCCGAGCGCGTTGTCACGATGCAGCGGCGGGGTGAAGAGCGGGCCGATTTCCCACTCGGACAGGATCTCGATGGCCTGCTGACGCAGTTCCGGCGTGAAGTCGATCAGATCGTCCTCGGTCAGACCCTGCAGATCGTAGGGAGCCGGCTTGGTCGGGAAAGGCTGCGTGGCAGAGAGCTGTTCGCCCGGAATCTGGGACTGCGGCACGGGACGCTCTTCGATCGGCCACAGCGGCTCGCCTGTCTCACGGTTGAAGACATAAGTGAAAGCCTGCTTGGTGACCTGCGCCACTGCAGGAATGCGCTGGCCATTCTGCGTCACATCCAGCAGCACAGGGGCTGTGGGGGTGTCATAGTTCCAGATGTCATGGTGCACCATCTGGAAGTGCCACTTGCGTTCGCCTGTCTTGACGTCCAGGGCGATCAGGCTGGTGCCGAAGAGGTTGTCACCAGGACGGAAGCCACCGTAGAAGTCGATGGTCGCGCCGTTGGTCGGGATGTAGACCAGACCCAGTTCCGGGTCGGCGGACATGGGCGCCCAGGAAGAGATGTCGCCGGTGTACTGCCAGGCGTCATTTTCCCAGGTCTCGTGGCCGAATTCGCCCGGCTGGGGAATCACGTTGAATTTCCACAGGAAATCACCAGTCTTGGCATCGTAGGCCAGGATGTCACCGGGCACGTTCTCGATGCGGGACTGGTTGTAGCCCTGCTCGGCGGAGTTGCCGACCACGACCACATCGTTCACCACGATGGGCGGTGAGGAAGTGGTGATGTAGCCGATTTCCTTGGGGATGCCGTAGTACGGATCGTACTCGTGACCCAGGTCGGCCAGCATGTCGACGATGCCGTGCTCAGGGAAACCTTCCACAGGTACCTGCTCGCCAAAGCCTTCCAGCAGTGCACCGGTGTCGGCATCCAGCGCCACCAGGAAGAAAGCCGGGGTGCTGATGTAGATCACGCCTTTGCCGTCGACTTCCGCATAGGCCACGCCCTTGCCGTAGTCGGCACGCATGGAGTACTCGAACCGGAAGGTGTTGGGCTCGCGATAGGACCAGATGGTTTCGCCGGTTTCCGGGTCGATGGCGACCACATGGCGACGAGGACCGGCCACGGTGTAAAGCTTGCCATTGATGTAGCTGGGCGTGGCGCGGCCGCTGGAAGCGTCGAAGCTTGCCCCATCCCAGACCCAGGCTTCCTTCAGTTCACCGAAGTTCTCGGCAGTAATGTTGGTGGCGGGTGAATAGCGGGTGTGGTCGGCATTGCCGCCCAGATGACGCCACTCGACTGTATCTTGGGCGGTGGCCGCTGCGGAGGCGGTCAGCGCCAGGCCGAATGGCAAGGCCCGCAGCAAGGCTCCCGTCAGCGATCGCCAGCCCTTGGCTGCCGGCGTGAAACGCGATTTTGACATTATCATTTCCTCGTTGAGTAAAAATTCCAGCGATGCAAAAAACACGAAGTGACTCGGTGACACGAAAAAAGAGCCGGCAAAATACCCCAGCCCCCCCGTCAAGTCCACGCAAGTCCGGCGCGCTGCAAGCCACGATTGTCGCGCCTTGCGACACCCAGAGACAGCGCCTTGCCTGCCTCTCAAGACCGGCCGTCCAGCCGCTCTGATTCGCGGCATCCGCAGCATTTCTGCCATCCCATGCCGATGTTGCAAACCGTTGCATATGGTCAAGAATTGACACACTCGAGGGGTGTCTGGCGACATCCAAAAAGACAGGGCCGGAGCACTTGCGTGCTCCGGCCCTGTCGAGAAGGCGCCCTGCTTTCAGAGCGCCGCATTCATGGCTGACGAATCAATGAGCTTCTGCAGTGGCCACCGGGCCGTGCAGATTCAGTGCTGTCAGGGTGCTGCCGGTCTGCAGAATGATGTACTGCTCGCCTTCATGCACATAGCTCATCATGCCGTAACGACTTGCCGCGGACACGGGGATACGGGCCAGTTCGGCACCGGTACGCTTGTCGATGGCAAACAGGTGCGGCGTGCCGTCGCTCACATCGCCGGCGTAGACCAGCATGGACGGGGTCACCAGCATCGGAGCCTGGGCGCCGGTACCGGTATTGCCGATATCCACTCCGGCCAGAGCCGGGTTGTTCTTGATGCGGTCCGGCGTTTCACCGATCGGGATCATCCACAGGTGTTCGCCTGTGTTCAGATCGATCGCTGTGATGCGGCTGTAAGGCGGCTTCATCAGCGGCAGACCGGTGGGATGACGCGGTGCACCGCCGCCAGCGCCATTAGCGTACTGGGCCGGGGTGACCCCGGTGGTGGTGGTGCCGTTGTCAGTCATGTAACGCAGATCGGCTTCATCGCCCGGCACCAGGGTGTGTGCACTGCACGCGCTCTGGGAAGTCAGGTAGATGATGCCGGTTTCCGGGTCGGCAGCGGCCGGACCAGTGATGTTGGAGCCACCACCGTCACCCGGGCACCAGTAGGAGCCACGCTTGCCCAGCGGATTGTCGCGGTGCAGAGGTGGGTTGTAGAGCGGCCCGATCTGCCAGTCGGCCAGCGCCGCGATGGCCTGCTCGCGCAGCTGCGGCGTCCAGTCGATCAGCATGTC
>JALREE010000208.1 GCA_023256835.1 Pseudomonadales bacterium
CCCTGCGCGCCGTAGCGCTCGTAGCCCAGGCGCTGCATCAGCGAAGCGAGGGTGTGGGCCATGCGTTCCGGATTGTAACCGCGCTCTGTCGGCTTGCCGGAAAAGCCGAATCCCGGCAGCGAGGGCGCCACGACATGAAACGCATCGGCGGGATCACCACCATATAATTCTGGTTGGGTCAGCGGGCCGATGATCTTGCGGAATTCGGCAATGGAGCCGGGCCAGCCGTGGGTCAGCAACAGCGGCATGGCGTGGGCATGGGTGGAACGCTGATGAATGAAGTGCACGTCCACGCCATCGATGTTCGTGATGAACTGATCGAATTCGTTCAGGACACTCTCCTGCTCGCGCCAGTCGAATTCGTTCTGCCAGTAATCGATGAGCTCACGCAGATAGCTCATGTCAGTGCCATAGTCCCAGCCGGTGCCGGGTATCTGATCGGGAATGCGCGTCTGCGCCAGCCGCGCCTTCAGATCAGCGATATCGGCATCAGCGATGGCAATGGTGAACGGTCTTATGGCTGTGGCGGCATCCTGCGCTCTGGGGTTGGCGGCCCACGGAGATGCCAGCATGGTGAAGGTCAGGAGGAAGGTGTTGCAAAGGTATGACACACGCATGGCGATCGTCCCCGCTTCTTGATTTTGCGGCTATGGTGTCACAGGGACGGAAGCGGAGACAACCGCAGATGCTCGAAGGGGACAGGTCAACTGCAATAATGGCGGAGAGAGAGGGATTCGAACCCTCGATAGGGTATTAACCTATACACCCTTAGCAGGGGTGCGCCTTCAGCCACTCGGCCATCTCTCCAAAAACGCGCGCAATAATAGCATAGATCGTGGGGAATGGCAGAGGCGCGAGGGTTTAATTTCCCGTGTATCAGGCCTGAGGATCCCCGTGGCCCGTGTCGCGTTCCTTCTGGATTCGTTGATAGATTTCCTCGCGATGCACGGCAACATCCTTGGGGGCATTCACACCGATTCGCACCTGATTGCCCTTCACACCAAGGACAGTCACCGTTACATCATCACCGACCATCAGGGTTTCACCAATTCGGCGAGTCAGAATCAACATGCTCTTTCTCCTTTCCTTCCTTCGATTTCCTTGCGGATTGTGTCGCGTCTACGCAGTCACTCTGCCATTTCACGGACGGTGGAAAGGCGTGAAGCCATCAGGCATTGCCTTCTTCCGCCAGTCCGAATGCACTGTGCAGTGATCGCACGGCCAGCTCCAGATATTTCTCGTCGATGACCACGGAAATCTTGATCTCGGATGTCGTGATGATCTGGATATTGATGGACTCTTCGGCAAGAGTCTTGAACATCTTGCTCGCGATTCCCGCGTGAGAGCGCATGCCGACACCGACGAGCGAGATCTTCGCGATCTTGGTGTCGACGGTGACGTCGCGTGCGTTCACGTCCTTGGCTATACGACCGATAATCTGCCGGGTTTGTTCGCAATCGGCACGCTTCACCGTGAAGGTGATGTCAGTGGTGCCATCCGCTGAAACGTTCTGCACGATCACATCCACTTCGATTCCCGCATCACTGACGGGACCAATGACACGATAGGCGATTCCGGGGACATCTGGCACTCCGGAAACCACGATCTTTGCTTCGTCTCGGGTAAATGCGATCCCGGAGATAATGGGAGCTTCCATTTCGTTCTCTTCCTCCAAACTGATAAGGGTGCCCGGATCATCTTCAAAGCTGGAAAGCACACGCAAGGGAACCTTGTACTTGCCGGCAAATTCAACGGACCTGATCTGCAGCACCTTGGCGCCGAGGCTGGCCAGTTCGAGCATTTCTTCAAACGTGATGCTGCGCAGCAGGCGCGCGTCTTCCACCACTCGAGGATCGGTGGTGTATACGCCCTTCACATCGGTATAGATCTGGCACTCATCGGCCTTCAAGGCTGCAGCAAGTGCCACGGCGGAGGTGTCGGAACCGCCTCGCCCCAGTGTCGTGATATTGCCTTCCTCGTCGATGCCCTGGAAACCGGCAACCACCACGACACAGCCCTCGGCGAGTTCCTGACGGATGCGCTTGTCGTCGATCTCGCGAATGCGCGCGCGGGTATAGGCCTCATCGGTGAGGATGCGCACTTGACCGCCGGTGAAGGAGCGCGCCCTGCAGCCACGCTTCTGCAGCGCGATGCTGAGCAATGCAATGGTGACTTGCTCACCCGTGGCCAGCAGCACGTCTGTTTCGCGCGGATCAGGCTGTGTGTCGATGGCATGCGCCAGCGCCAGCAGACGATTGGTTTCGCCACTCATGGCCGAGACCACGACAACAATGTCGTGACCCTGCTCGCGGAACGCAATGATCTTGTTCGCAACAGATTCGATTCGTTCGGTGGAACCTACTGAAGTACCGCCAAATTTTAGAACGTAAAGTGCCATTTTCCAGGTACGCAGAATTAAAATGGGTGCAGATTAAACAAAATTGCAGTTTCCAATGCAATCGCTATTTCCGGGCGGGCCCTGCCTGGCTGAAGGCAGCGGCGCGCACACCGAACTACCGCAGTCGGGCCTCGACCCACGCGGGAACAGCGGCCAGCCCTGCAGGCAGGCCAGCCACCTCGGGACCACCGGCCATGGCCATGTCTGGTCGACCACCGCCCTTGCCGCCGACATGAGCGGCGACCATGTTGACCAGATCCCCCGCCTTCACACGCTCGCAGACATCCTTGCTGACACCGGCCACGATGCTCACCTTGCCGTCCTCGATGCAGGCGAGCACCACGATGGCAGTGCCCAGCTTGTTCTTGAGCTGATCCACGGTTTCGCGCAGCGTGCGGGCATTGAGGCCCTCCACCGTCTTGACCAGGACATTGACGCCATTGATGGCCTGCGCACCATTGCCCATGTCGCCGCCACCGGCACTGGCAAGCTTGATGCGTGCCTGTTCGAGCTCGCGCTCCAGCGCCTTGTTGCTGTTGATGAGTTGCTGCACCTTGTCCACCAGGGCGTCGGCGTTGGTCTTGACCACATCGCACAACTTCTTGAGCAGGGCTTCCTGCCTTTCGACCAGCGCGAGCGCTCCCTTGCCGGTGACGGCTTCAACACGACGCACGCCGGCAGCAACGCCGGACTCGCTGATGAACTTGAACAGACCGATATCGCCCGTGCGCTCCACATGCGTTCCACCGCACAATTCAGTGGAGAAGTCGCCCATGCTGACCACGCGCACCTCGTCGCCATACTTCTCGCCAAACAGCGCCATGGCTCCCTTGTTCATGGCCTGCTCCATGCCCATGATCTGCTTGCTCACCGGCGAGTTGCGAAGTATCTCGGCATTCACCAGCGCCTCGACCTGCGCCAGCTCGGCGGCACTCATGGCGGACTGATGCGAGAAATCGAAGCGCAGCCGATCGGCAGTCACCAGCGAACCTTTTTGCGTGACGTGGGTGCCGAGCACCTTGCGCAGGGCGGCATGCAGCAGATGCGTGGCCGAATGATTCAAGGCGATGGCGGCACGATTCTCGGCGGCGACGCTGGCATCCACCTGATCGCCTTCGGCCAGCGTGCCGGAACGCAGTATGCCCTTGTGGATGAAATGCTCGCCCTGCTTCTGCGTGTCGATGATCTCGAACACGGCTTCATTCGCGGCACCACGGTGGCAGCTGAGCAGCCCCTTGTCGCCGACCTGGCCGCCAGACTCGGCATAGAACGGACTGGCATTGAGAATCAGGAGCGCTTCGTCATCGACGTTGATGGCACGGACCTGCTGACCATTGCTGTAGATCGCCAGCACACGGGCCTGCCCCTGCAAGGTGTCATAACCCGTGAACTGTGTGCCGTGCTCCAGGTTGATGACCAGCTTTTCCACGGCATTGAACTGGCTCGCCGCGCGTGCCTGCTGCTTCTGCACGGCCATGGCACGCTCGAATCCTTCCATGTCCAGCGTGAGCTGTTGCTCGCGGGCCACATCGGCCGTCAGATCGACGGGGAACCCGAAGGTGTCGTACAGGCGGAAAACTGTGTCTCCCGGCACCACGCTTGATGTCAGCCCTGCGATGGCCTCCTTGAGAATGGCCATGCCGTTTTCCAGTGTGCGGGCGAACTGCTGCTCTTCCTCGCGCAGCACTTTCTCGACGTACTCCTGACGTGCCTTGAGCTCCGGGTAGGCTTCGCCCATCTGTTCGACCAGAGCGGGCACGAGCCGATGGAAGAAGATGTCCTTCACCCCCAGCTGGTAGCCATGGCGCACAGCGCGGCGAATGATGCGTCGCAGCACATAGCCTCGCCCTTCATTGGAGGGCAGCACCCCGTCGGCCACGAGGAAGGAGCACGAACGTATGTGATCGGCGATGACGCGCAACGATGTGTTGTTGGTGTCGGCTGTGCCAGTGATGGTGGCAGCCGCCTTCAGCAACTCCTGGAACAGATCGATCTCGTAGTTGCTGTGCACATGCTGCAGCACGGCAGCGAGACGCTCCAGCCCCATGCCGGTATCCACTGAAGGTTTGGGCAGACGCACCAGCGTCCCGTCAGGCTGGCGGTCGAACTGCATGAACACCAGATTCCATATCTCGATGTAGCGATCGCCGTCGTCATCGGGACTGCCGGGCGGGCCCCCTGCCACTTCCGGGCCGTGGTCGTAGAAAATCTCTGTGCACGGCCCGCAGGGTCCGGTGTCCCCCATGGCCCAGAAGTTGTCCTTCTCGCCCAGACGTGACAGGCGATCCGCGGGCACCCCCACCTCATTGAGCCAGATGGCAGCGGCTTCGTCGTCCTCGTGAAAGACTGTGACCCAGAGACGGTCGGCAGGCAGGCCGAGTTCCCTGGTCAGGAATTCCCAGGCAAAGCGGATGGCATCACGCTTGAAATAGTCACCGAAACTGAAATTGCCCAGCATTTCAAAGAATGTATGGTGGCGCGCGGTGTAACCCACGTTCTCCAGATCGTTGTGCTTGCCACCGGCACGCACACAGCGCTGAGAGGTCGTCGCACGGTTGTAGGAACGCACCTCGTTGCCCAGAAACAGGTCCTTGAACTGCACCATGCCGGCATTGGTGAAGAGCAGCGTCGGATCATTGGCGGGGATCAGCGAACTGCTGGCCACGATCTGGTGTCCCTGGGAGTGGAAGTACTGCAGGAATTTCTGGCGAATGTCGGCAATTTTCATCGGCTGTTCCAATCAGTGGTTTCTCTCGAAATGGCGGAAAATTATACCCTCTGTGCCGCGCCTTTGCAGGTCAATCTTCAGTGATGTTCACGCGTCCATCGCTCGACAGCAGGATGGCGATCGCACGCGTGCGGGGAAAGTGCGCGAGCACAATCGTGGTGATGATCAGCAGAGGCACACAGAGGAACATGCCAGGCACTCCCCAGATCGTTCCCCACAGCGCAAGATTGAACAGGATCACGACGGGACTGAGGTTCAGCGAATGGCCCGTGATGCGCGGTTCCATGATGTTGCCGATCAGAATCTGCAGCGCCGTGATGCCGAACAGCACGGCAAAGAACAGGCCGAAGCCATTGTTGCTCTGCGCCAACGCCATGAGTGAGGGGAAAATCGTGGCGACGACGGACCCGATGGTGGGAATGAAATTGAGCATCAAGATCAGCAGCGCCCAGATCACCGCAAAATTGATCTCAAGGGCATTGCGCAGCAGGTAGCTCAGGAATCCAGTGGCGGCGCTGGCGAGAAACTTGATGCTGATGTACTTGCGAATATCCGCCTTGATCTGGGTGATGATGCGCAGCACGCGCTTCTCCTTCTGCGCATCGCCGATGAACGCCGACAGCTTGCGATTGAAATTGCCCTGCTCGAAGAGCAGGAACAGCACATAGATCACGATCAGCAGACTATCCCGGGCCAGCCCGGTTAAGGATACAACCACAGTGGTCACAATCGCCGACAGATCGAGGCGATCAGCCACGGTATCGAAGAAGCCATCGATGGGCACGTACTCGGCAAAGGGCAGATAGGCCCACAGCGCGCGCAGGTTCTGTTCGTAGTCGATGGTGGCATTGCCCACGTCGGAAAGGCTGCCGGTGATGAACTGCACCAGCACCGAGATACCGAAGACAAAGCTCAGGATGGAGGCGACAAGGCAGAGAAAGCGCGGCATCACGACTTCGCCGATGCGCAATTTGCCGAACACGCCGGCGAGCAGATTGATGAGGTACCAGATCGCGATGGCGATCACCAGTGGCAGCAGGAGATCCTGCGCCACGATCAACAGGGTGAAGATCAGCGCCGTGATCAACATCGCCATGCCGAACCTGATCAACTTCATGCCCTCGGGTATCCGCTCGCCACTTCAGGCATCAGGCCTGCACTGGACTGCCCGCAGACACCGGCCCGGCGCCACAGACGGCCGGGGCAGAATAGCACACTCGCTTCGCGTCAGATTTCAGCGAACGCGTCGATCATGATGGAAGGCGTGAGAATCTGCGGCAGAATCACAGGCTCCTTGCCGGCCCCCGGATACAGCAGGTAGAGCGGCACGCTGGGGCGCTGAAACCGGTCCAGCACTTCACTGATCTCCGGATCCTGATTGGTCCAGTCGCCCTTGAGGTAGACGATGCCGCTTTCCTGCATGGCCTGAATGACGCGCTCCGAGCTCAGCGTCGTCTGCTCGTTGGCGAGACAGGTGATGCACCAGGCGGCCGTCATGTTGATGAACACCGGCTGACCGGCAGCCTGCAGTTCCGCGAGTCGGGCGGCCGAAAACGGTTCGTGGATCTCGTCCAGCAATTGTTCACCGTCCGCATCGGCAACCAAGGCACCCGCCTGACGCGTCTGCAGCAGCGGCGATTGCAGGGCATAAACCACGATCAGCACCAGCACCACGGCGACGACTGCATTGGCGGTGCGCCAGAACGGACCCGCCACGCTGCGCTTCTGCAACAGCCATAGACCAAAGGCCAGCAGCAGGCAGGAACCGACCACCGCCGCCATGCCATTGACGCCTGTCTGATTGCCCAGCACCCACAACAGCCAGAGAACGGTGGCGTACATCGGGAAGGCCATGAACTCCTTGAAGGTGTTCATCCACGCGCCAGGGCGTGGCATGAAGCGCAACAGGGCCGGACTTAACGAGAGCACCAGGAACGGCAGTGCCATGCCCAGACCGAGGCACACGAAGACCACCATGGCCACCAGCCAGGACTGAGACAGCGCGAAGCCCAGGGCAGCGCCCATGAAGGGCGCGGTGCAGGGGCTGGCCACCACCGTCGCCAGCACGCCGGTGAAGAAGGACCCTTTGTAGCCGGTGCTGCCGGCGAGCGAACTGCCCGCGCCCATGAAGCGGCTGCCGAATTCGTACACGCCCGAGAGACTCAGGCCCATCACGAAGAACAGGTAGATCAGCAGAGCGACGAACCACGGCGACTGCAGCTGGAAGGCCCAGCCCACTGCCTCTCCCCCTGCACGCAGGGCCAGCAGGATGGAGGCCAGCAGCATGAACGTGACGATGATGCCCGCCGTGTAGGCCAGCCCGTGCAGGCGCTGCTGCGCCTGCTCGGCACCGCTGGTGGATGCGAAACTGAGCACCTTGAGCGAGAGCACCGGGAAAACGCAGGGCATGAGGTTGAGGATCAGCCCGCCCGCGAGGGCGAACAGCATCACCGTCAGCAGGCCGGGGCCGCCACCGGACGTGGTGTTGTCAGCGTTGCCGGCGGCACTGCCGGCCAGCGCCGTGATGGAAGCCAGACTGTCACTGGTCACTGGCACGGCGCCGACGAGATAGCCCTGTGTTCGGCCATCGGCATAGCCGACGGAGAGCAGGCCCGGAATGGCACCGTTCTCGACCAGGAAGCGCCGCGCCTTGGCGTGAGTGATCTGTGCCATGGCATCGGTCAGCGTGACATCTCGCAGCGGACCGGGCTTGAGGATGCGCTTGCTTTCCGGGAAGAACCACACATCGGTGGCCCCGTCGAAGACACCGCCGGCGTCCTGAAACGAGAAGCTGATGCGCTCGCCGGCTTCGGCAAACAGAGCCTGCACGGCATGCTGATCGGCCGGCAATGGCAGATTGGCGCTAGTCGTGGTGAAGGCCTGCTGCCAGCGCGGGTCTGCCTCGAGGACCGTCCCCTGCACAGGCAGACTCAAGGACAGCGTGGCGTCGCCCAGAATGCAGATCTCGTCACAGACCTGCCACTCGGCGAAGACCGATATTTCGAAGGAAGTGGCCGTCAAGGAGGCCGGCACCTCGACAGGCACTGGCAGAAACACTTCATCCTTGTAGGAGAACGTCACCAGATCGGAGCCGGGAAACGGCAGCCAGCTCGGCGTGGGAAACTGGATCTCGCCGGCCACCGCACCCTCGGGCAGTTGCCAGTTCGTCAGACGGGTCGCCTCGCCACTGTCACCCTGCCAGCGTGAATAGGTGTGCCAGTGCTCGGTGGGCGTCAGACGAAGCGCCAGCCAGAGCGTCTCTCCCGGCACGACATTGAGGCTTTCGGAAATCAATTCGACCTCGATCTCCTCGCCCTGAAACACTTCGGCCTGCGACCATGACGGCAGCGCGAGCAAGGCGGCTGCGGCAAGAAAGGTCTTGAATGGCGTGTGCATTGTCACTCTCCTGGGTCTGCATGCTGCTGACAGGGCCTCATTCTAGCGGGGCCGCGGCAGTGCGACGTCTGTTTCTTGTGACTAAAGGTAACACTACTCCTGCAAGGGCTCCAGCTGATCGACGACCAGTTGCAGTGCGCGCTGACCGCGAAACTCATTCACATCGAGCCGATAGACCGCACGTACCCTGGACACGTTACAGCGACGCCAGAACTCAGCGTCGACATTGAAGGCAATGGCATCCAGCAGGTGCTGAGGCCGGGCCGGCGCACTCAGTACAAGCTTGAGGTGGCGCTCGCCCAGCAGACGCTGTTGCAGCACGATGAATTCCCCATCGAAACTCGGCTCGGGAAAGCCCTGCCCCCAGGGGCCTGCCGCGCGCAGAAGCTCGGCCGTCGCTAGGGTCAATTCGTCGGCATCCACTTCGCCATCGGTGAGAATGCGCGCCTGCAGGGCATCCTCGCTCAGCTCTGCCGCCACCTGTTCAGCAAATACCTGACTGAAACGTGGGTAATCGCACTCCCGCAGACTCAGACCAGCGGCCATGGCATGACCTCCGAAGCGGCTGATCAGACCGGGATTGCGGGTGGCCAGTGTGTCCAGCACGTCGCGGATGTGCAGCCCGGCGATGGAACGAGCGGAGCCCTTGAGCTGCGGCTCGCCGTTCTCATCGGCGCCCGCCCGGGCGAAGGCGATGACCGGCCGGTGCAGGCGCTCCTTGATGCGTGCTGCCAGAATCCCGATGACCCCTTGATGCCACTCGGGGTGAAAGAGACAGACACCGGCAGGCGCTGAATCCGGCATGATGTCCAGTGCGTCGAGCTCCTGCAGCGCCTGGCCCCGCATGTCCTCCTCGATGCTCTTGCGCTGCTGATTCATCTCGTCGAGCTGCTGCGCGATCCGCATGGCGCGTTCCGGGGAGTCGCACAACAGGCATTCGATGCCAAGCGCCATGTCGTCCAGCCGCCCGGCGGCATTCAGGCGTGGCCCCGCCGCAAAGCCGAGATCACTGGCCTGCAGGGAGGCCAACGACCGCTTGCCCAGAGCCAGCAGCGCCAGAATGCCCGGACAGGCCTTGCCGGCGCGAATGCGCTTGAGCCCTTCATTCACGAGGATGCGATTGTTGCGATCCAGCGGCACGACGTCGGCGACAGTCCCCAGCGCCACCAGATCGAGAAACGTCGCCAGATTGGGTTCGGCAATGCCTTGCTGGGCGAACCAGCCGGCGTCGCGCAGTGCGCTGCGCAAGGCCGCCATGAGATAGAACACGACGCCCACCCCGGCCAGTGCCTTGCTGGGAAAGCGACAGTCCTGCTGATTGGGATTGACGATGGCATCGGCCTCGGGCAGATCCCTGCCGGGCAGATGGTGGTCCGTGATGAGCACCTGCATGCCCAGTGCACGGGCCGCTCTGACGCCTTCAAGACTGGAGATGCCGTTGTCCACCGTGAGCAGCAGATCGGGCGCCTTGCCACGGGCAAGCTCGACGATCTCCGGAGTCAGACCGTAGCCGTATTCGAAGCGGTTCGGCACGATGTAGTCGACATGAGCGAAGCCCATCGCGCGCAGTGCGCGCAGCGCCAGCACGCAGCTGGTGGCGCCGTCGGCGTCAAAGTCGGACACAATCAGGATACGGCGTTGCCCGGGCAACTGGGCCATGAGCAACGCGACGGCGGCGTCAATGCCATGCAGGGCGGCGGGCGGCAGCAGATACTGGAAATCCAGCGCCCGTTCGTCCTCACGCAGCACCTGACGTGCGGCGAATATCCGCCGCAACAGCGCGGGCACCGCCAGCGCACTTTGCGCTGCAGCACTCGACTCGCGACGACGGATCCGCATGCTCACAGATGGCGTTGCACGAAATCCGTGACGGCGCCCAGTGCGTTGTCGAGCACGGCATAACGCTCTTCGCGCTCGAACAGGTCACGCATGTGCAGGGGAAGTTCGGGGGAATCAAGACCGGCGCGCTGCACGGCGTCGGCAAACTTCACCGGATGCGCCGTCGCGAGCGTGATCATGGGCACTGCCGCGTCGGCGTTGCAGTCACGTGCCGCCTTGATGCCAATCGCCGTGTGCGGATCGACGAGGAACTGCGATTGTTCGTACACCTCGCGGATCACGGCGCAGGTCTCCTCGTCACTGACGCGGGCGCTGGCGAAGATCTGCCGCGCCTGCTGCCACAATGCCGGGTCCACACCGCTGGCCGCCTCGGCCGGATCGGTCATGAAGCGCGCCAGCGCCTGGCCGTCACGCCCGAAGAGATCGAACAGGTAGCGTTCGAAATTGCTCGAGACCATGATGTCCATGCTGGGCGCCAGCGTGTGCTGCAGCGGGGATTGAGAATAGTCGTTCCTGTTCATGAAGCGATGCAGGATATCGTTGCTGTTGGTCGCGATGATCAGCTGCTTCACGGGCAGCCCCATGCGCATGGCCAGGTAGCCTGCGTAGATGTCACCGAAATTGCCGGTGGGCACCGAGAAGGAGACCGGTCGGTGCGGCCCGCCGAGAGCCAGTGCGGCGTAGAAGTAGTAGACGATCTGGGCCATGATGCGCGCCCAGTTGATCGAGTTCACCGCTACCAGCTGACGCCCGGGCGGCAGGAAGGACTGGTCGCCGAACGCTGATTTCACGATGCGCTGGCAATCGTCGAAATTGCCGCGCACGGCGATGTTGTGCACGTTTCCGCCGGGCACCGTGGTCATCTGCCGGCGCTGCACTTCCGACACGCGCTGATGCGGGTGCAGGATGAAGATGTCGACGTTCTCGCAATGTCGGCATCCCTCCAGCGCTGCCGACCCGGTGTCACCGGAGGTCGCGCCGAGAATCACCACCTTCTGGTTGTTGCGTGTGAGCACATGGTCGAGCAGATTGCCCAGCAACTGCAAGGCGAAATCCTTGAACGCGAGCGTCGGACCGCAATACAGCTCCAGCACCCATTCGTTGTGACCCAGCTGACGCAGGGGCGCCACGGCCTTGTGGGCGAAACCGGCGTAGCTCTTGTCGATGAGCGTGCGCAGGGTGGCCGAATCGATCGCGCCATCCACGAAGGGCGAGATCACCTGATGCGCCAGCGCGGGATAGTCGAGCCCGGCCCACGCGGCGATCTGTGCCTGACTGAACTGCGGCAGTGTATCGGGCACATACAGGCCGCCATCAGGCGCCAAGCCGGTGAGCAGAACCTGTTCGAAGGTCTGAGCGGGCGACTGCCCGCGTGTACTGATGTATTTCATGCTGCCTGCCTGCCTGAATTCGTGTTCATCAATTGCCGTCACCGTCGAACAGTTCCACGCGAATGCGCGTGATGCGCTCGACAACCTCCGGCAGTGCCTCGATGGCTGCGATGGCCCTGTTCATGTTGCTCTCCTGCACCTTGCCGGTCAGCAGCACCACGGGCACGATCACCTCGCCGGCTTGCGCGGCATCCGGCTCCTTCTGTATCAGAGCCTCGATATTGATGTTGTGCTGCATGAGGATCTGGGAAATGTGCGCCATGACCCCGATCCTGTCGCGCACGGAGATGCGCAGGTAATACTCGCACTCAATGTCGTCGATCTTCAGGATGGGCACATCATCACGCAGGCTGGCGAAGGAGAGTGCCGGCACGGAGGCTGGACGCACGGCCTCGCCACTGCCATAGCTGCGCACGATGTCGATGAGGTCTGCCACCACGGACGAGGCCGTGGCCTTGGCGCCAGCGCCAGGCCCATAGTAGAGCGTGGAGCCTGCGGAGTCCCCCTTCACCACCACGGCATTCATCACGCCGTTGACGTTGGCAATCAGCTTCTGTGCAGAGATCAGGGTGGGATGCACGCGCATCTCGATGCCGGCGGCAGTCATGCGGGCGATGCCCAGGTGCTTGATGCGATAGCCCAGTTCCTCGGCATAACTCACATCCGCCGTGGTCACCTTGCTGATGCCTTCGGTGTAGACCTTGTCGAAACTCAGCGGGATGCCGAAGGCATTGGACGCGAGGATGGTGAGCTTGTGCGCGGCATCGATGCCTTCCACGTCGAAGGTGGGATCGGCCTCGGCATAGCCCAGCGCCTGAGCCTCCTTGAGCACGTCCTCGAAGCTGCGGCCCTTCTGCGCCATCTCGGTCATGATGAAATTGCCGGTGCCGTTGATGATGCCGGCCAGCCACTCTATCGAGTTCGCGGCCAGGCCTTCACGCAGCGCCTTGATGATGGGAATGCCTCCGGCGACAGCGCTTTCATACGCCACGATGACGCCACGGCGACGGGCGGCCGCAAAGATCGTGTTGCCGTGCACGGCAATCAGCGCCTTGTTGGCGGTCACCACGTGCTTGCCGTTCTCGATGGCACGCAGGATCAAGGACAGAGCAGGCTCGGTGCCACCGAGGACTTCCACCAGGATGTCCACCGCAGGATCATCGGCCACGGCGAACACATCCTGGCTGTACTGCACGCCGCTGTAGTCATGGTCTGGATTGCGCCGACGCGAGGCAACGTGGGTCACCCGCAGCGTGCGGCCGAGTCTGCGACACAGTTCGTCCTGCTTGGACTGCAGCAGCGTCAGAGTGCCGCCGCCCACCGTGCCCAATCCACAGATACCGACGTTGAATTGCTGTTTGCCTGCTGCTTCTGCGCTCTGTTTCAAGACCTGTCCTCATTGCCTGACGTGAAAAATGGCGCCCATTGTACTCAAAAACACGCACGAAAAAGCAGCCACTTCGCGGCCTGGCGCCGCGAAGTGGCATGGCTTGCTGTGGGAGTTCAGACGGCGGGCTTACTGGCCGAAAACGGCGCCAGCCAGCTGGGCCGGTTCGAGATAGCCGGGAATGACGGTGCCATCCTGCAGCACCAGTGCCGGCGTGCCGGAGATGCCGATGCGATTGCCCAGGTTGTAATGGCGCAACACGGGATTGTCGCACTCGCGATTCGGCAGGTTCTGGCCATTCTTGGCATGGGTCAGGGAGCGCTTGCGGTCTTCGGAGCACCACACGGAGATCATCTTGGGATAGGCCTCCGACGCCTCACCGCCACGCGGATAGGCGACGTAGCGAACCTGGATGCCGAGTTCGAGGATGGCCTCGATGTCGCCATGCAGCTTGCGGCAATAGGCGCAATCCACATCGGTGAACACGGTGATCGAGGCCTTGGTCTGCTCAGGCGTGAAAATCACCATCTCGTCTTCGGGCACTGCGGCTACCCACCCGGCAATCTGCTTCTGCCGGGCGGCGGCGGAGAGATTCACCAGGCCGCTTGCCGTGGCCTGAAACAGATCCCCGGTCACCAGATGCTCCCCCGTGCGATCGGAAAAGAGCTTCTCGCCGGAATCCAGCTCGACTTCAATGAGACCGTCAAAGGAGGTCTCGCTGATGGCGACGATCTGCAACGGCGCGCCAGTCGCGGCCACCAGAGAGGCAGTAAGCCTGGTCTTGAGCCCTTCAGCCCAGGCGGGAATGGCGGCGTCCTGCGCAAGTGACATGGAAGACAGACTGCCTGCAAGCAGCGCCAGGGTGAAGCAACGACGGAAAGAGATCTTCATGAGCACAGGCCCTCGAAGGGAAGTGAGAATGGACACAAAGGTAGCACAGGCGGCTTTTCGCTCGCCAATGAAAAAAGGGAGATGCGTGAGCGCTCTCCCTTGTTCCAGGCTGCCAGAGCCCGCTGCAAGCAGCGGCGCCGGATCAGCTTGATTTCTTTTCCAGCTTCTCGGTGATGCGGGCTGCCTTGCCGGACAGATCACGCAGGTAGTACAGCTTGGCCTGACGGACATCGCCGCGACGCTTCAGCGTGATGCTCTCGAGCAT
>JALREE010000316.1 GCA_023256835.1 Pseudomonadales bacterium
GTACCTACGTGCCGAGCGCCAATACGGCAACTTCTACCAAGCCGAGCAGGATCCGCAGAACCGTCTCTTCGTTGGGGTCTCCACCGCCTTCGGCGCCGGCCTCTCCAGCCTCTCCGGCATCGAAGCTGCCCGTGCTGGTCATGACCGTGGTGGCCGGCGTGGCCTACTACGTGCTCGGACACTCGCGGCACGGGAGACTCGACGCATGAAGACGCTGTGGCTGCGCCGCGAGGACAAGGCGGGCGAGGCCCGCGTGGCACTGACGCCGACGGGGGCGCGAACCCTGGTGAACGAAGGCGTGCCGGTCTACGTGGAGACCTGCGTGAATCGCGTGTTCCGCGACGAGGAATACGCCGCAGCAGGCGCTGTGTTGACGCCGCTGTCCTGGTGGCAGGCACCACAGGACGCCGTGGTGCTGGGACTCAAGGAGCTGGCGGAAAACCCGACGCCCATCCACCACACGCACATCTACTTCTCGCATACCTTCAAGGGCCAGAGCGGCGCGGCCGCCGTTCTGGAACGCCATGCTCGCGGCGACTCCGCGCTGTTCGATCTGGAATTCCTGCAGGACGATCAGGGGCGCCGCATCGCGGCCTTCGGTTATTGGGCCGGCTTCGTCGGCGCGGCGCTGGGCATGCTCGGTCTCGCCCATTACCAGCGCACCGAGACGCCATTCCCGCCCGTGCGGCCCTTTGCCAGCCAGCAGGCGCTGGTGGAAACGGTGCAGCAGGCACTGGGCGAACAGTCTCTGAAGGTGCTGGTCATGGGAGCGCTCGGGCGCTGCGGCACGGGCGCCACCGATTTGCTGCGGCAATTGTCAGGCGTGAGCCTGAGCCGCTGGGACCTGCCGGAATTCAACGCGGTGGAGAAGCCCATCGCAGCCCTGCTGGAGCAGGATGTCTTCGTGAACTGTGTGTACCTGCGCGAACCCATCCACCCCATGGTGGACACGGCGCTGCTGGCGCGCAATCGACGTCTGCGCATCATCAGCGACGTGAGCTGCGACCCGAACAACCCGAACAACCCCATTGCGGTGTACAACGCGACGACCTCGCTGGACGTGCCCTTCTGCCGCGCCCGGGGCAGTGCCGACTGGCCTGTGTTCGTGCAGGCGATCGATCACCTGCCCACCTTGCTGCCGCGCGAAGCCTCCGAAGAGTTCGCTGCCGCCTTGCTGCCGCACTTGCTGGAGTTTCTGCGAAGCACGCAGCTGCCCATGGTGTGGCGCAATGCCGCCGCGCGCCATCAGGAAGCGAAGGCGCGTTACGGGCTCGCGGAGTGAGAGCGCTGCCGCCGGTTCAGGCGGCGTTGTCGACCATCTGCCTGGTCTTCGCCTCGACTTCCTGCGCCACCGCGCGCAGCTGCGGGTCATCGGACAGCGCGGCCAGCATGTCGGCCGGGCGTATCAACCCGATGCGTGTCTCGCCCTTTTCCGTGAACACCGAGATGCGGCAGGGCAGCGCCATGTTCAGGCGCATGTCGACGTCAAGCACACGCGCGGCCTGCACTGGATTGCACACCTCGAACACGCGGCACTGTTCCTTGAACTCCAAACCCTTGCTGCGCAGGGTGTTGCCCAGATCGTGAATGTGCAGCACGCCGAAGCCGAGCTGCTTCACCTGGGTCTGAAGGGCGGCCGAGGCGTCCTCGAAGCTCTTGGGGGAATTGACGATGTAGTACATGCGGAGACTTCCTTCTTGATTGCAGCCTGTCACCAGGCTTCTATGGTTTTCATCGGCAGAAAAAGTGTTGGCATCTCATCAGTATTTTGCTGCATGCGCTCGAAGCCGTAGCGCATGAAGAATGCCGAACTGTCCTGCGTCAGCGGATTCACCGTCACGGCAACGCCAAGTCCTGATAGTCGCACGATCTGTCGCGCCAGCAGCAACGCCTCCACAAGAAGCGTCTCACTCAGTCGCAGCCGCCCGCGCTGGTGTGCCAACGCCACCCCGAGCCAGGCCAGTTTGATCACTGGGAGAGGGTAGCGCGGGAACTGCTTATGCATGGCCAGGGAGGGCATGTGTTCGCGGCGAATGAAGCACTGCGTCAACGTGAAGTAGCCCATGACAGGTTTCAGCTCACCTTGCATCGGCGCGTCACTGACCATGACCCAAGTGCGGTTGATGCGCTGCTCCATCTGACGTCGTGCCTGTTCGCACAGAAACTGGTTGACCGCAGGCAGTCCGCAGTCGAAACCTTGACGATCATGCAGACTCGTCTGCACCACTTGCAGTGTCAATTTCACCGTCTTCAATCCTTTGCCTACGGCGTTTGTGGGCAGCCTCGAGAGCCGCATTGGGAGCAGAGGCCATCTCACAGGCCTGCCAGAAGGAATCGAACGCTTCGTTGGAAAGGCGCAAGGACTCGCTCTCCTCGAGCACGCGCATGGCTTTCTCGCGCACAGCCTGAATGACGAAGTCAGACAGACTACGGGCACCGGATACGGCAGACGCACGACTGGCCAATAACTTGATCTCGGGATCAAGCCGCAAATCCAGCCTGGCATTGGCATTGCTCATGGTCATATACCGTAAAGAAAAATGTACGGACTATTTCCGTACAGCTCGATTCTAGCCCGCAAACCTCATCCGTCAAGGCTGTCTCTGCGTAAGACTCTCTCAAAGGAGCCCCCACATGACCACACGCCTCATCGCCCTGCTCATCACCCTGTTCTGGAGCCACACCCTCATGGCCATCGAAGAACCTGCCTACGAGGTCGTGGCCACCGGCCCCGACGTCGAGTACCGCCAGTACGCCTCCTATCTCGTGGCCGAAACCGTGGTCGACGCCAGCCACGAGCGCAACGAGGCCGCCAATATCGGCTTCAAGCGCCTCTTCGACTACATCACTGGCGACAACACGGCGCAAGCGAAGATCGCCATGACGGCGCCAGTGCAGCAGTCCACGCGTGGCGAGAAGATCGCCATGACGGCGCCAGTGCAGCAGGACAGCAGCCCCGAGGGCTGGCGCATTGCCTTCGTGGTGCCGGCGCAATACACCCTCGACACCGTGCCCATGCCCACCAGCCCGCTGGTGCGCATCCGCGAGGTGCCCGGGCAGTTGATGGCGGTGCACCGCTACTCGGGCCGCTGGACCGACGCGAACCTGCGCGAGCACCAGGCTCTGCTGCTGCAGGCCCTGAGTGAGGCCGGGATTGCGCCCGCCGGCGAACCGATGAGCGCCGCCTACAACCCGCCCTTCATGCCGCCCTTCCTGCGTCGCAACGAGGTGATGGTGCCGGTGGCCAGCAGCCCTGGCGCAGTAACGAACTGAATCGCATAGGATTGTGTACAGACTTTGACGTGCCTCGCGTGTTTATCATTCAGGGTTCGCTTTTCTTGGGAGCGCCCCCGCTATGCGACAGCAATTTTCAACTAGCCACACTGGGCACCTCTGATCCAGATGGATGATATCCATCTCACTCAGGCGCGTTTTTCGGTCTCGCTGCTGGTTGCTGATGCGGCACTGATAAATCTCGAAGTGCTTGTGAGAGGGCTGCCTCGCCGCCAGCAATAAATGTTAACCGCTGCAGAAGCCATTGAAATGCGTAAGCGCACAAAGCAACCTCGGTGCTCATACCTTCCGAGTCATCCTACCCCGTCAGCTTCAAGCCCCAGGTCGTCGGAAAACCCTCCAGCGCCAATACGCCGGCTTCGGGAGCGGCAGTTCCTTGAAGTCGAAAGGCACTTAGCTGCAGTTCCAGCGTGCGGAGGCGTGCCAGCGAGGCCTCGATCTGGGTCTCCTTGTTGCGCACGTCCGCCTGGTTGGCATTGCGCCCGAAGATCAGCTCGTCAGTCAGTTGCTTGAACAGGCGGTAGGACACGCTGGACAGCGTCAGGTGCTCCCCGAGCAGGGACTGGGCCATGGTGGTCTGTTCCAGGTTCTGCCGGGTGATCTGCGCCGCGATTGCCGTGGCAATCAGCGTCACGATCAAGGCCCCGGCGAAACTGGTGGCAAAGAAATACAGCTTGCGCTTGTACATCGCGGACTCCTGTCCCGGCCTAAGAGTCTCAAGAGAACCTGCCTCCCCCCGGCCTATTCCCCGTAGAGGAAGGAGAAACCGTATTCCTGCGCGCGTGTCGCGGCGATCACCCCGGCGGGCACGAGATGAGCGTTGGGGATCAGATTGGCCGACAACTCGGCAAACACCGCTTCCGGCGTCTGGCCTGTGGCGGTGGCGATGCCGCCGGCCTGACGACGGGTGGCACGACCGCAGACGGCGAAATGCGCGCCTTTCTCCAGCACGGACGGGATGGAATGCTGGCCGTTGGTGGGCAGCGGCACCATCATCGGATTGCTGGTGGGCACCGGGTCGGCGTTGCGCATCAGCAGATTGCCGTACTTGGCCCATATGGCGTCGTTGAAGCCATAGGGCGTGGAGAGGTGCCGGAAGCACACCACCAGAGCGTAGTCCGAGGTCTGGCCGTCATACTCGCTGACGTGGGTGTCGAGGATATTGCCTGCCGCCCACAGGGCACTGCCGCCGCCCGCCATGGTGGAGGAATCCACGAACACCTTGTGCATGCCGCTCAGTTCGGCCAGCCAGGCGTCCTTGGGGTGCGGGGCACGGGCGCTGCTGTTCTGGGCCAGTGCCGGGCGGGTGCCGGCAGCCAGTCCGGCCACGGCGGCCACACTCATGCC
>JALREE010000008.1 GCA_023256835.1 Pseudomonadales bacterium
CCGGACACTGCTTCGATGGAATCGGCGATCACTTCACGGGAGACCAGGGAATACTTCATGCCTTCAGTGCCCATGGAAATGCCGTCAGACACGGTGATGGTGCCGTAAATTATGCCTTTGCCCTGTGCGGCATCCACGCCGCGGTTGACCTCTTCAGCCAGTTTGTTGATGTGCATGTTGCAGGGGGTCACCATGCTCCAGGTGGAAGCGATGCCGACCTGCGGGCGCTTGAAGTCCTCGTCACCGAAACCCACCGCGCGCAGCATGGCGCGACTGGGAGCGTGCTCGACGCCGTCGACGACCTGGCTGGAATACTTGCGGGAGTTCTTGTCACTGGTTTTGTCGGTCATGGCGGCTCACTCTTACAGGCTCTTGAATTGCGGAAGGAAACTGGGCCGGCACTATACACCAGAGGGCCTTCGGCGGGCTACCACAATGGCCCGACAGGCGGTCGCCCAAGCCTGTCCTGCCTGTGTATACTGGGCCGGCGCGAAGGAGCGGTGGAGACGCACGATTCAAGGACGATTTCTGCACGACTACAACAACAAGGGTATTTCTACTATGTCGACGATATTCAAACTGTCCGCGCTGGCATCAGCCGCGCTGCTGCTGGCGGCCTGCGGTCCGGCCTCCGAAACTCCCCCGCCCGCTGCCTCCACCGCCCCCGCCGCTGCGCCGCCCGCTGCTGCGGCCTATTCCGCCGCGGTCAACACCGCCCGCCTGGTGGCTGCCGACAGCGAGCCAGGCAACTGGATGAGCAATGGCCGTGACTACGGCGAACAGCGCTTCAGTCCACTGGATCAGCTCAACACCGAGAACGTCAGTCAGCTCAGCCTGGCCTGGTATGCCGACATCGACACCAGCCGGGGTCAGGAAGCCACTCCCATCGTGGTCGATGGCGCCATGTACGTGAGCACCGCCTGGAGTCATGTGAAGGCCTATGACGTGCGCACAGGTGAACAGCTGTGGGCCTACAACCCCGAGGTCGATCCGGCCAAGGGCGTGGACGCCTGCTGTGACGTGGTCAATCGCGGCGTCGCCGTGTGGGAAGGCAAGGTCTTCGTCGGCACCATCGACGGCCGCCTGATCGCGCTGGACTCCGCCACGGGCGAGGAGCTCTGGAGCGTGGTCACCGTCGACCAGACCAAACCCTATACCATCACCGGCGCCCCGCGCATCGTGAAAGGCCAGGTCATCATCGGCAACGGCGGCGCGGAATACGGCGTGCGCGGCTACATCACGGCCTATGATGCGAATACTGGTCGCCAGAACTGGCGCTATTACACCGTGCCTGGCAACCCGGCCGACAGTTTCGAGCAGCCCGAACTGGAAATGGCCGCCCAGACCTGGAACGGAGAATGGTGGCGTCTGGGCGGTGGAGGCACCGTATGGGACTCCATGGCCTATGACCCCGAGCTGAACCTGCTCTACATCGGCGTGGGCAACGGCTCGCCCTGGAACCAGAGTCTGCGCAGCCCTGGCGGCGGCGACAACCTGTTCCTGACGTCCATCATGGCCATCAACCCGGATGACGGCACCTACCGCTGGCACTACCAGACCACGCCCGGCGAGACCTGGGACTACACCGCCACCCAGCACATCATCGTGGCCGATGTGACCATCGACGGTGCCGAGCGCCGCGTGGTGATGCAGGCACCCAAGAACGGCTTCTTCTACGTTCTGGATGCCGCCACCGGTCAGCTGATCACCGCCGAGAAATTCGTGCCGGTGAGCTGGGCCTCGCACATCGATCTGGAAACCGACCGCCCGGTGGAGATCCCCGAGGCCCGTTACAACGAGACCGGTGTGCCGCTGATCGTGCAGCCCAGTGCTCTGGGCGGACACAACTGGCACCCGATGTCCTTCAGCCAGCGCACCAATCTGGTCTACCTGGCCGCCCGCGAGAACATCATGGGCTACACCGCCGAGACCGAGTACATCACCTCCGAGCGCGGCTGGAACACGGGCACCGACTTCGCTGCAGGCGCTGCCCTGATCAGCGCGGCCGGCGACCAGGCGCCCACCCGGCAGTCCTATCTGCTGGCCTGGGATCCGATCGCCCAGCGCGAAGTCTGGCGCGTGCCGCATCTGGACCCGAGCGACGCCGCAGGCGTGCTAAGCACGGCCGGTGGACTGGTGTTCCAGGGCAATGCCGAGGGCGAGTTCGTGGCCTACCGTGACGACAACGGCGAGCGTCTGTGGGCGGCCATGACCCAGGCCGTCACCGTGGCGGCGCCGATCACCTTCCTGGTGGATGGTGTGCAGCACGTGGCCGTGCTGGCCGGCGGTCGCTCCCTGCCCACCGTCGGCGCCGGTGCCATCGGCTCCACCACGCGGGCTTCGAACAATAATTCCCGCATCCTGGTGTTCAAGATAGGTGGCACGGCCCAGCTGCCGGCGGAATTGCCGGCAGAGATCACGGCAGTCGGCGAACTGAACCCGCCGCCGCTGACGGCCGTCAGCGAGACCCTGGCCCATGGCGAGCAGGTCTATGCCCGTTTGTGCAGCGTCTGCCATGGCCCCGCTGCCGTCAGCGCCAGCGTGGGCACCTTCCCCGATCTGCGTTACAGCCCGCGCATCCAGACCCTGGAGGCGTTCGAGGCGGTGGTGATCGACGGCGAACTGACCAGTGGGGGCATGGTCTCCTTCGACAGTTCGCTGGAAGACGCCGATGCCGAGGCCATTCGTCAGTATGTGATCTCTCAGGCCCATCTGGCGCTGGAGGCGCAGGGACGCTGAGGGCATACCCGCCCGGTCCGCAGGGGCCGGGCTGCCTCTGGAAATGGGCGCAGCCGCAGGCTTGCGCCCATTTTTGTTGGAGGTCCGAAAACGGCCAGTTCATCCTGCAGACCCTGTGCTATGGTGCCCCTCACATGAACCAGCGGCAGAGAGTGTGGCAACGTGCAGTGGCATCCAGAGGAATTCGAGCGGGCGCGCCTGGCCCGTGACCCGCATTTCGACGGGCGCGTCTTCATCGGGGTGCTCACCACGGGCATCTACTGCCGCCCTGTCTGCCCGGCGCGCATTCCCCGCCGCGAGAACATCCGGTTGTTTGCCAGTGCGGTGGCGGCTGCCGAGGCCGGTTTCCGGCCCTGCCTGCGTTGTCGGCCCGAGTCCGCGCCGGGCACCCCTGCCTGGCTGGGGACGTCCCACACCGTGGCGCGCGCGCTGCAACTGCTCGCGCAGGGCGTGCTGGACGAGGGCGGCATGCCGGCGCTGGCGCGCGCCGTCGGAGTGGGCGAACGTCAGCTCGCGCGTCTGTTCCAGAGCCATCTGGGCGTGTCCGTGCTGGCAGTGGCCACGACCCAGCGTCTGCAACTGGCCAAGAAGCTGATCGACGAGACCGAGCTGCCCATGGCAAGCGTCTGCTTCGCTGCCGGCTTCAGCAGCATCCGCCGCTTCAACGCCGTGTTCGCGGAGGTGTATGGTCGCACCCCGCTGTCACTGCGCAGGGGGCGCCCGACGTCCGCTGCAGGCATTGGCGCGTCGACCCGAATCACTCTGCGCCTGCACTACCGTCCGCCCTTTGACTGGGCGGCCATGCTGGAGTATCTGCAGCGTCGAGCCATCCCGGGCGTGGAGTGGGTGACACATGACAGCTACGCACGCAGCCTGCTGCTCGACGGGGAGGTCGCCTTCCTGCAAGTGCAGTTCCTGTCCGGCACCCATCAAGTGCAGGTGCACCTGCACAGCAACCGCCTGCAGGCGCTGCCCCCAGTGCTGGAGCGGGTGCGCGTGATGTTCGATCTCAAGGCGGTGAGTGCCGAGGTCGATGCGCATCTGGCACAGGACCCGCGTCTGCAGCCGCTGGTGGCGGCGTTTCCGGGCACGCGCGTGCCGGTGGCGTGGGATGGTTTCGAGGTGGCCGTGCGGGCGATTCTCGGGCAGCAGGTGTCGGTGAAGGCGGCGACAACCCTGGTGGCCCGACTCGCGAGAGCGCACGGACGTCCGTGTGAGGCGCCCGCCGGGCTGCCACTGACGCATGTCTTCCCAAGTCCTGCCGAGCTGGCCCGGGCATCCCTTGACGGCCTGGGCATCACGGCGCGCCGCATCGCGGCCATACAGTCCCTGGCCCGGGCCGTGCAGGCAGGCGAGCTGCGTTTCGACGGCAGCATGGCCACTGCCGACTTCGTGGCACGCATTCAGCAGATCCCCGGCATCGGGCCGTGGACTGCCCAGTACATCGCGCTGCGGGCGCTCAACGACGCCGATGCCTTTCCGCATGCCGACCTGATCCTGCTGCGTGCTGCCGCGTTGCCGGGCGAGACGCTCGACCCGGCCGCGCTGCTGGCACTGGCCGAACGCTGGCGCCCCTGGCGCGCCTATGCGGTGCTGCTGCTCTGGCGTCATCATGGCCGGGCCACGAGCACTGCACGGATTGCCAACCCCAAAGGAGACTGACATGCCCATTCACTACACCTACACGCCTTCGCCGCTCGGGGATCTGTTGCTGGCCGGTCAGGGCGAGACACTGAGTTACATCGGCTTTCCGAACGGCAAGGCGCGCATGCGCCATCAGGATGTCTGGCTACCCGATCAACAGGCCTTTCGCGAGGCCAGGCAGCAATTGCGGGCGTATTTCGCGGGGGAGTTGATGCACTTTGACCTGCCGGTGGCGCCGGCAGGCACGCCGTTTCAGCAACAGGTCTGGCGGGCGCTGCAGGGTATTCCCTACGGGCAGACGCGCAGTTACGGGGATATTGCCGCGCAGCTTGGCAGCCCGCTGGCCAGTCGGGCCGTGGGCGCCGCCAATGGGCGCAACCCGCTGCCCATCGTCATTCCCTGTCATCGGGTGATTGGCGCGTCGGGCAGTCTGACGGGGTTCGCTGGCGGGTTGCAGGCCAAGGCGCTGCTGCTGCGGCTGGAGCAGCGTCACGCGCCGTTCCGGCTGGAAGCCTGAGCGGCAAGGTGGCGCCAGTCAGCCGACTCGCTGGCTGTTGCGCCGTCGGCGCAAATCCCGCACCACGGTGACGCTGACGGTCAGTGCAGTAAGCGGCAACACGAACCACACCAGCACGGCACTGAATTCACTCAGCAGGTCGTGATGCGTGGAAGCGAAGATGAGATAGAGGGTGTAAAGCACGTAATAGCCGAGTAGAACCCCACCTTCCCAGCGGCTGATCACGCCCTCAGTCAGGAAGATCGGCAGGCAGACGAAAGCCACGGCCAGCATGATGGGCAGGTCGAAGGCGATGATGGCGTCGGAGATCGCGATGCCGGAAGGTGCAACCACACTGGCCACGCCCAGCACTCCCAGCAGGTTGAAGATGTTGCTGCCCACCACATTGCCCACGGCGATGTCACGCTCGCCCCGCAGGGCCGCCACGATGGACGTCACCACCTCCGGCATCGAGGTGCCGGCTGCCACGATGGTGAGGCCGATCACCAGTTCACTCACGCCCAGGTATTGCGCGAAGGCGATGGCGGACTCCACCAGCCAGTGCGAGCCCTGGACCAGAAAGGCAAGCCCGCCAATGACCAGGCCCAGTTTGAGCAGCCAGCGCGGATTCTCGACGGCATCCGCCACTTCCCCGGGGTTCTCGGAGGCCGCCGCTGCGGCGTCGGCATCGGCATTGTCGCGCCGGCTCTGCCGGATCAGGTTGACGATGTAGCCGAACAGGCTCGTCACGAAAAGCAGGCCGTCGATACGGCTGATGGCGCCGTCGCGAGCCATCAGCCAGGTGACTGCAGAGAGTGCCACCATCAGGGGGACATCCCGGCGGATCAGTTGCACCGACACCACCAGCGGCACGATCAGGGCCGAGACCCCAAGAATGAACAGCACGTTGAAGATGTTGCTGCCGACCACGTTGCCGATGGCGATGTCCGCCTGGTCGGCCAGCGCCGACTTGATGCTGACAGCCAATTCCGGTGAGCTGGTGCCGAAGGCCACCACGGTCAGGCCGATGACGAGGGGCGATACCCGGCATGCGGCGGCCAGTCGGGATGCGCCCTTGACCAGGGCGTTGGCGCCAGCAATCAACAGCGACAGGCCGGCGAGGAAGTAAACGATGCTCATGAAACCTCTCAATGCATGGATGCGCGCCCGGGCGGTGACGGCCGGTAAGTTAATCCGCCGCCAGTGCGGAAGCAAAGCGTTTACCGGAAAATTTTGCGGCAGGACAAGTCCGGGGGCATTGCCTATAATCCGCGCACTTTTTCATTCTCCCCACAATCCGCACCAGGCGCATCATGTCAGCCCAAAAGATCCGTGACGCTCTGGCGCTGCTGCGCCAGGCACTTGCCGGCAGCTCCACGCTGAACTACACCGAAGGCTCCATCGCCCGCGTCACCTTCCTGCTGGCTGTGCCCATGATTCTCGAGATGGCCATGGAGTCCGTCTTTGCCATCGTGGATATCTTTTTTGTCGCCGGTCTGGGGGCCCAGGCTGTGGCCACGGTCGGGCTCACTGAAGCCGTGCTGTCCCTGCTCTACGCCGTTGCCATCGGCCTGGCCATGGGCACCACGGCCATGGTGGCGCGGCGCATCGGCGAGGACAATCCGGCCGGTGCTGCCTTCGCCGCCGGCCAGGCCCTGTGGATGGGCGTCTTTGTCTCGGCCTTCGTGGGCATTGTCGGCTATTTCTACGCCCCGCGTATCCTGGCCCTGATGGGGGCGGATGCCGAGGTGGTCGAGATGGGCACCAGCTACACCCAGATCATGCTCAGCGGCTGCTTCACCATCGTGTTCCTGTTTCTGAGCAACGGCATCTTTCGCGGCGCGGGCGATGCCAGTATCGCCATGCGTTCGCTGATCCTGGCCAACGGCATCAACATCGTGCTCGACCCCTGCCTCATCTACGGCTGGGGGCCGTTCCCCGACATGGGCGTGACCGGTGCAGCCGTGGCCACCAACATCGGCCGTGGCGCAGGGGTGCTCTATCAACTGTATTACCTGTGTGCCCGCAACCGGCGCATCCGCCTTGGCCTGCAGGATCTGGTGATCCAGCTGGGCGTGGTGTTCGCCCTGATCCGCATCTCGTTGGGCGGTATCGCGCAGTTCCTGATCGCCACGGCCAGCTGGGTGTTCCTGATGCGGCTGGTGTCCGAATACGGCAGCGACGCAGTGGCCGGCTACACCATCGCGGTGCGCATCATGATGTTCGTGATCCTGCCGGCCTGGGGGCTGAGCAATGCTGTGGCCACCCTCGTGGGCCAGAATCTCGGGGCCGGCAAGGTGCAGCGCGCGGTGGACACGGTGTGGCAGGTGGCGAAATACAACGTCGGCTACATGCTGGCCGTGGCGGCGGTGCTGATCCTGTTCCCCGGCACCATCATGGCTTGGTTCACCACTGAGCCGGAGGCCGTTGCCTATGGGATCGACGCTCTGCGCATCATGAGTTACAGCTTCGGTTTCATGGCGCTGGGCATGGTCGCGATCCAGGCTTTCAATGGAGCGGGGGACACCATGACGCCGACCTGGATCAACGGCTTCTGCTACTGGATCGTGCAGATTCCGGTGGCCTATGTGCTGGCGACGGCGCTGCAGATGGGGCCCTACGGGGTGTTCTGGTCGATCTTCCTGGCCGAGATCCTGATGGGGGTGGTGGGGGTGTTCTACTTCATGCGCGGCAGCTGGAATACCCAGGTGGTCTGAGCCGCCCGCCCCGCGTTGTGCGCTCTCGCCGCTTTGCTGTAAGCTCGCGGCTCGCGAAAAACCAGATGTCAGAGGCATCCTCATGCAGAGCGGTCAGCAGCACATCATCAACAAGGTTCTCGAATGGCTGGTGCACGAGCGCCCCGTATGGCTGTGCACGATCCTGCGCACCTGGGGGTCCTCGCCGCGTCCCATCGGTTCGATGATGGCCTGCACACTGGATGGCGAGATTGCCGGCTCCATTTCCGGCGGCTGCATCGAGGAAGACTTCCTGGTCCAGCTGCGTGACGGCAGCCTCAAGGCCCGCTATGACGAGGAAGGCCGCCCCTTCGTCGTGAAATACGGCATCACGGCCGAGCAGGCGGCGCGACTGCGACTGCCCTGCGGCGGTCAACTGCATGTACTGCTGGAATACCTCGCCCCTGGTCCGCAACTGCGGCAGGTGTTCACCGAGCTGGTGGAGCGCCTGGACGCCCATCAGCGCGTGAGCCGTCGGGTGGACCTGCACACGGGCACCATCACGGTGGAGCATCAGGAAGCGGCTGACGCCGTGGTCCTGACCGACGCCGCGCTGCTGCACAGCCTCAGTCCGCGCTACAAGCTCTTGCTGCTGGGGGCCGGGGACGTCGCGCGCTACGTGGCCGAAATGGCGCTGGCGCTGGAATACGAGGTTACGCTCTGCGATCCGCGCCCCGATTACCTGGGCAACTGGCATGTGGAAGGCGTGCATATCACGGCAGAGCTGCCGGACGATGTGGTGCGGGAGCACTTCAGCGATCCCTACAGCGGCGTGATTGCGCTGGCCCATGATCCGCGGGTGGATGACATGGCCCTGATGGAGGCGCTGAAGACGCAGGCTTTCTATGTCGGGGCGATGGGCTCGGACCGCACCTCGGCGAGTCGCCGGGCGCGACTGCCGGAGCTGGGGCTGAGCCAGGAGGAGATCGCGCGCCTGTACGCCCCGATCGGCCTGCCCATCGGCAGCAAGACACCGGCGGAGATCGCCATCTCCGTGATGGCGCAAGTCACGGCGGTGCGCCATGCCAACGACGTGCGGGAACCCGGCGCAGCGGCCTGCGATACCTCTGCCGAGGGCATGGTCTGTCGCTGAGCGCGCGTCAGTTGGACGAGCCGTACTCGGTCTCGTAGTCGTCCATGGCCGCCTGAATCACCACCTTGGCGTGTTCGAAGCCATAGGCTGCCCCGATGGAGACCTTGTTCTCCTGTCCCGGAATCAGCTTGTAGGTCAGGAAGTAGTGCCGCATGCGCTCGATCAACGCCGGTGGCAGTTCACTGATGTCTTCCACGTCAGCAAACAGCGGATCGTTCTGCAGCACGGCAATGATCTTGTCGTCCGCTTCCCCGCCATCCAGCATCGGCAGTCCGCCAATCACCTTCGCGTTGAGGATGATCTCCGTCTTGGAGATCGGCCGCTCGCTGATCACGCAGATGTCCAGTGGGTCCCCGTCGCCGCGCGTGGCGCCTTCCATCAGGTCACGTACGCGCGTGCCGCAATAGGTGCGCGGAATGAAGCCGTAGAGAGTCGGGTGCTGCGAGGACGAGCGCTGCGGACGGTCCACGCGCAGATAGCCCGTGGTCTTGTCCACTTCGTACTTCACCAGGTCGAACGGGCAGATCTCGATGAAGGCATGCACCAGGCGCGGGGCATCGGGGCCGACGTCAAGACCGTGCCAGGGGTGCGGGCGCCAGCGGTAGAAGGGGGGCGGAAACTTCTTCATATGGGTACCTGAGTGTGTGTGTTGAGTGACCCATGCTGTTTTTATTCTGGCGGGCGGTGTTGGAAAAGGCGCGCATTATAAGCAGGGGAGCCGCAAAAGGCACGGCCCCCGCTGCATCAGCCAAGCTGCACGACCTTGAAGCCGTGTTCCTGGGTGAGAGTGGTGATCTTCGCGAACTGTTCGGCGGCGGCGCTCTCCAGGGGGATGAACTGATTGACCACCACCAGGGCCCGGCCTCCCGGTGCCAGCAGGCGCGCAATGGCCGCGAGGAATTTCGCCCCCAGCGCCTGACTGGTGCTGAAGCCTTGATGGAAGGGCGGGTTGCACAGGATCAGGTCGAAGCGCTCTGTCATGGCGGCGCCGCAGTCGTCCAGGGTGACATTCACCTGCAGGCCCGCCCGCGCGAAGCTGGCCTCGGCGGCCTGCACCGCGGCGGCGTTGTTGTCGGTGGCGCAGCGCAGGGAGAACGGGATGTCGGCCGTGGCCAGCAGCAGATAGCCGTAGCCGCAGCCGAGGTCGAGCACGCTGCCCGCATTCTTGCGGTTCGGGATGAGCTTGTGCGCCTGCTCCACCAGCAAGGCACTGCCGCGGTCGACCTTGTTCCAGCCGAACACGCCCGGCTTGCTGACGAAATGCAGGTCGCCCACGGTGCAGGAGCGCAACTGCGCATAGTCCTTGCAATCCAGCCACTGCGCGCCTTGCGTGTCGGTTTCGTCGCCACGCACCAGGGTCACCCGATAGACGTCACCCTGCTTCTTGGCATGTTCGGGTGTGGCGAAGAGTTCCTCGGCGTGGCGGCCGTGGGTGCGTATGCCATCGTCCTTGCTGCCCAGCAGGTGCAGGGTGCCGCCCGGCAGCAGGTGCCGATAGCTCTCGTTGATGCAGTGATGCACCAACGGGCGTTCCTTGGAGACGCGGTAGACGACACTGGCGAATTGGCGCTGGGGCAGTGCGGCGAAGTCGAAGTCGCTCACGCTGACCTGCAAGCCCCTGGCTGTCAGCTGGGCGGCAAGATCACAACGGTTGGTCAGCACATGCAGTGCCGGGTGCGCCCGCACGCCCAGCAGTTCGCGTTCGCTCAGGCTTTCGTCGGCAATCCACAGCTGCGCGCCGGCCACGGGCACGGCAGCGGGCGCAAGCAGGTCGGACAGCAGGTGTTCCAGATGGATACTCATGGCAGGAAACTCTCCATTTCCTCTTGGGTTAGCGGGCGGCTGGCACCTTCGGCCAGCGTGTCGTCCAGCAGCACGGCACCGATGCGGACACGGTGCAATGCCAGCACATGATTGCCGCAGGCGGCAAACATGCGTTTGACCTGATGATAACGGCCTTCCCGCAGATGCACCTCGGCGCCGTTGTCAGGCAGGGGAATGCAGCGTGCGGGCGCCGTGAGCTTGTCCTCGCCATGCAGCAGCATGCCGGCGGCGAAGGCCTCCACCGTCTGTGGCGTCACCGCTTCCTGCAGCACGGCGCGGTAGACCTTGTCGTGCTGATGCCGGGGCGAGGTGACGCGGTGCAGCCACTGGCCATCGTCGCTGAGCAGCACCAGGCCGGTGGTGTCGATGTCGAGCCGGCCGGCGATGCCCAGGCCAGCGGTGTCGATATCGCGCAGCAGGTCCAGCACGATGGGGTGCTCGGAATCCTCGGTGGCGCAGACGTAACCGGCGGGCTTGTGCAGCATCAGATAGCGCGGGCCGGGCAGCTGCAGCGCGTCGTCGTCCAGACAGACCCGGTCGGTCTCGGCGATGTGCTGGGCCGCCAGTCGCGCGAGTTCGCCATTGACACTGACCCGCTTGTGGCGGATGGCCCGCTTCACCGTGTCCCGGGGCAGTCCTGTCGCGTGGCTGATGTACTTGTCGAGTCGCATGCCGTCAATGCACCTGTTGCTTGCTGTCGCGCTGCCATTCGCGCGGATCCACCCGGTAATAGGCCTTGAGCTGCTCGAACAGCGCCGTATGCTCGCGCGCGAGCTCGTGGGGCTGTTCGTAGAAAGTCTCGGTGACCACCGCGAAGAATTCGGCCGGATTGGTGGCGCCGTACTGATCGATCAGTGTCTGGCGTTCTTCCTCGCTGTCCTGGCGCAGGCGCTCGAACTCCTCCGAGAATACCTCTGCCCAGCGAGTATAGCTGCCGCGCTGGTAAAGCAGGGGCGCGCCGTTGGTGAGCCCGGATTCGTGATCGAGCTGGTGGGCGAACTCATGCAGCACGACGTTCTGGCCGTCGCCGAAATTGTGCACGCTGTGCTGCACGCTGTCCCAGGCCAGGATCACCTTGCCGTTCTCCCAGGATTCGCCCACCAGGTCGTGTTCCTCCTCGCTGACCACCCCGGCTTCGTCCACCGTGTCGTGGTCGACCACGAAACCGCTCGGATAGACGAGGATGTAGCGCAAGTCCTGATACTCATGGCTGGGGCGGTTGAGCAGAAGCAGACAGGCATGCGCGGCGATGGTCACGCGCACTTCGTCGTCGATCTGCTGGCCGCCGCAGCCCACGAAGGTCTTGCTGTCCAGAAAGCGCAGCACCAGCTGGCGCAGCTGCTTCTGCTGATCGGGCCACATGACGCGATAGACAGGCAGATTCTGCCGCAGGATGGCGAGCCAGGCGGCGGGGAAGGGCGTGGCATCGAGTTGCCTGCGGTGCCAGCGCGGGTAGACGAACAGCCGCCACGCCACCGCTGCCGCGATGAGCCAGAGTCCCAGGACGATCAGAGTGCTGCGCAGGTCCATGATGGGGGAGCTCAATGGCCCCCGCTGTCATCCTTGGGCTGCAGCGAGAGGCCGCCCAGACCGCTGTCGTCGTCATCTTCGCCCGTGGGCTTCTTGCCTTCCGAGAGCTGGATGCGCAGACGCAGATTGTTCTTCGAATCGGCGTTCTTGAGTGCTTCCTCCAGGCTGATGCGGCCCGCCTTGTAGAGATCGAACAAGGCCGAGTCGAAGGTCTTCATGCCTTGGTTCTTGGACTTTTCCATCACTTCTTTGATCTGCTCAGGCGACATGATCTGGTAGGCGATCTGCTTCACGGCGCCGGGCGGAAGGGGCTGGTTCGACATAGGCACGAGCTTGCCGCAGGCCTTCATGCTGGGGGCGCCCCGGCGGTCAGGAACAGGTCCGAGCCATCCTTATGGATCATGATGCGCAGCAGATCTTTGAAGCCCATGCGAGTGTCCTTTAAGCGAGTGAGAGTGTCAGTTTCAGAAGCGTCGTTCCGTATACCAGTTGACTTCGCGCGAAGTCCTTTCAATCTGCTTCCATACGTCGAGCGTAAGGGCGAATAGTGCCATACGCACAAGCACGCCGTTGTCGGTCTGGCGGAAGATCGCCAGATTGGGGTGCTGGTTCAGGTCGTTGTCAAGTTCGTTGGCATCCTCGCGCGAGTCGCGCGGCAGCGGGTGCATGATCACGGTGCGAGGCTGGCAGTAGCGCGTGTAGATCGCCTCATTGAGGCGGAAGCGGCCGCGATACACGTCGGCTTCCATCTTGGTGCTGAAGCGCTCTTCCTGGATACGGGTCAGGTACACCGTGTCGTTGCCCACCAGGCCCTGCTCCATGTCCTCGGTCTCGATGACCGTATGACCGTTGTTGCGCAGCTCCTCGACGATCTCGCCGGGCATGCGCAGCTCGGCGGGGGAGATCAGCGTGAAGGTGATGTTCGGGTAGAGCTGGATCAGCTGCGACAGCGAGTGCACCGTACGGCCGTGCTTCAAGTCACCCACCATGGCAATGCGCATCCCCTCGATGCCCTGGCCGTGGCTGCCCAGTTCCTTGCGGATGGTGTACAGGTCCAGCAGCGCCTGACTCGGGTGTTCATTCGGCCCATCGCCCGCATTGATCACGGGCACGCGACTGGAGCGGGCGAATTCGGCGACGGAGCCGGCCTGCGGGTGGCGCATCACGATGATGTCGTTGTAGCCGCTGATCACGCGCGCCGTGTCGTAAAGGGACTCGCCCTTGGAGATGGACGAGGTCTTGATGTCGGTGGTCTCGCGCACCTCGCCGCCCAGCAGATTGAAGGCGCAGCCGAAGCTCAGGCGGGTGCGGGTGCTGGGTTCGAAGAACATGTTGCCGAGGATGGCCCCATCGAGCACCTTGGTCATGCGCTCGCGATGCGCGTAGGGCACCATGCTGTCGGCGACATCGAAAAGGTGCTCCACGTCTGCGCGTTCGAACTGATTGACACTGAGAATGTGGGCGCCGGGAAAATGCATGGTCGGTGTAAGGCCTCGCGGGGTAGTGAGTCTGACTGGGCCCAGATACTACTACCATTGGCTGGAAGGAAGAAATCCGGTGCGCCGCAAAATCAGGGTAAGCTTGCCGGCCTGACAGGCAGACACGCCAGCGGCGCGAGCGAGGCAGCATGAGCAATTCCATCTACTGGCATGACTACGAGACCTTCGGGGCCAATGCGCGTCGCGATCGCGCGGCACAGTTCGCCGGGGTGCGCACGGACGAAGCGCTCAATGTCATCGGCGAGCCCCTGCAGCTGTACTGCCAGCCGGCGCCCGACTTTCTGCCACACCCCCAGTCCTGCCTGATCACTGGCATCACCCCGGCCATCGCGCAGGCGCGCGGCGTGCCGGAAAGCGAGTTCATCGCCCGCATCCTGGCCGAGTTCGCCTGGCCCCAGACCTGCGGGGCGGGCTACAACAGCCTGCGCTTCGATGACGAGTTGACGCGGCAGCTGCTCTACCGCAATTTTCACGATCCCTACGAGCGCGAGTGGAAGAACGGCAATTCGCGCTGGGACATCATCGACATGGTGCGCCTTTGCTGTGCACTGCGTCCCGAGGGGATCGTCTGGCCGCGGCGCGAGGACGGGGCGCCGTCCTTCCGGCTGGAAGAGCTGACGGCAGCCAACGGCATCGGTCACGCCAAAGCCCATGATGCCCTGGCCGATGTCCTGGCCACCATCGCGCTGGCCCGCCTGATCCGCGAGCGTCAGCCTCGGCTCTACGACTATGTCTATCAGCTGCGCGACAAGACGAAGGTGCTGGCCCAGCTGGATATCCTCAGCAAGAAGCCGGTGTTGCATGTCTCCTCCATGTACCCGGCGGCGCACGGGTCTCTGGCCCTGGTCGCCCCGCTGACGCGTCATCCCACCGACAAGAACGGCATCCTCGTGTTTGACCTGCGCCAGGACCCGGCGCAGTGGCTGCACCTGGATGTCGAGTCGCTCCGGCGGCGCTTGTTCACACGGCAGGAAGAGCTGGCCGAGGGCGAGTCGCGCATCGCGCTCAAGGTGCTGCATGTCAATCGCTGCCCCGTGGTCGCGCCGGCCACGCTGCTGGACGAGGCCACGGCGGCGCGCCTTGCCATCGACACCGCACAGGCCCGCGTCCACTGGCAGCGCCTTCTGGACAACCCCGAGGCCATCATGCGCGTCGCCAGTGCCTTCGATCGGCCGCTGGACGACGTCGATGGCGCTGCCGCGGACCCCGATTTCATGATCTACAGTGGCGGGTTCTTCGGCGCGGATGACAAGCGCACGCTGGCCCAGGTGCGTGCGGCCAGTCCGGCGGAGCTGGCCGTGTGGCATCCCGGGTTTCGTGATGAGCGCCTGGACGAGATGCTGTTTCGCTACCGCGCCCGCAACTTTCCGGCGTCCCTCACTCCGGATGAACAGGCGCGCTGGCAGCGTCACTGCCATGCCAGTCTGTTGCGCGAACCGCAGCAGCCGGGGCCTGGCGTGTGCTGGCGTGAGTTCGGGGAGATCCTCGCGCAACTGCGGGCGGATCCGGGCCACGCGGCGCACTTGCAGTTGCTGGAGGAACTCGCGCAGTATGCTCGCGATCTGCTTCCCCCTGAATTGCGTGGTACTCCCAGCCCATGAGCGATGACACTGTTGCGGCGCCTGCCGCCCCGGGCCCCTCGGCCTTCTCCAGCCTGCGCAAGGCCTTCGTGTTCATGCGCCCCTATCGCCGGCAGATGGCGCTGGCCACTCTCGCGCTGATCTTCACGGCGGCGGTGACGCTGGCCCTGGTGCAGTTCGTGCGGGTGATCGTCGATGTGGGTTTCGTGGCCGGCTCGACCCAGTCGCTCGGCCTGGCCATCGCCGGCTTCCTGGTGGTGGCGGTGATTCAGGCGCTGGGCACCTTTGCGCGCTTCTACTGGGTGTCGTGGCTGGGGGAGCGTGTCACGGCAGATATTCGCACGGCAGTCTTTTCCCACTTGATGACCCTGCATCCCGGCTATTTCGAGGAGAATCGCAGCGGCGAGATCCAGTCGCGCATCACCACCGACACCACCCTGCTGCAGACCGTCATCGGTTCCTCGGTGTCGGTGGCTCTGCGCAATCTTCTGATGATGATCGGTGGCACCCTGTTCCTGTTCATCACCAATCCTCGGCTGACCAGCATCGTCATGATCTGCATCCCGCTGGTGATCGGGCCGATCATGATCTTCGGTCGACGGGTGCGACAGCTCTCGCGCAGCAGCCAGGACGAGATCGCCAATGTGGGCGCCTATGTGGGCGAGAGCATCCAGCACATCAAGACGGTGCAGGCCTACACCCATCAGCGGGCTAACGAGAAGGCCTTCGCCGACCATGTGGAGTCTGCCTTCAACGTGGCGCTCGCGCGCATTCTGTCGCGTTCGGTGTTGATCACCATCGTCATCACCCTGGTGTTCGGCGCTGTCGCGGCCATGATCTGGGTCGGCGGGCAGGATGTCATCAGCGGGCGCATGTCGGCCGGCGAGCTGACCGCTTTCGTGGTCTATGCCGTGATCGTGGCCTCGGCCGTGGGGGCCATCAGTCAGGTGATAGGCGATCTGCAGCGCGCGGCAGGTGCCACCGAGCGCCTGATGGAGCTGCTGCATGCGCCCAGCGAGATTGTCTCGCCTGCGCAGCCGCGCGAATTCACCCTGCCGTTGCGCGGCGAGATCAGCGTCCAGGGCCTGCGCTTCTGTTACCCCTCGAGGCCTCAGACAGCTGCGCTGGACGGGCTGGAACTGCAGGTCGAGGCCGGCAGCAGCGTGGCCATCGTCGGCCCTTCCGGTGCCGGCAAGTCGACGCTGTTCGACCTGCTGCTGCGCTTCTACGATCCGCAACAGGGGCGCATCCTTGTCGATGGCATCGACATCCGCGAACTCGATCTGGAGAACCTGCGGCGTCAGTTCGCCATCGTCTCGCAGCAGCCGGCAATGTTCACCGGCAATGTGCGGGACAACATCCGCTATGGCCGCCCCGAGGCCACCGATGACGAGGTCGAGGCGGCGGCGCGGGCAGCCTATGCTGACGAATTCATCGAGCAATTGCCGCAGCGCTACGACAGCTTCCTGGGCGAGGCCGGCATCCGGCTGTCTGGCGGTCAGCGCCAGCGCCTGGCCATCGCCCGCGCCATCCTGCGCGATGCGCCGATCCTCTTGCTGGACGAGGCCACGAGTGCGCTGGATGCCGAGAGCGAGCGCAAGGTGCAGCTGGCTCTGGAAGGGCTCATGCGCAATCGCACCACCTTGATCATTGCGCATCGGCTTGCCACGGTGAAGAACGTCGACACGATCGTGGTGCTGGAAGCGGGCAGGGTGGTGGCGCAAGGCTCGCATCTGCAGCTGCTGGAGAGCAGCCCTCTCTACGCCAAGCTGGCCGCGCTGCAGTTTGCCGCCAGCGGGCAAACTGCGTAGAATCGCGCCCCGCGCCGGCACCAGGACGTGGCAGCGCCACCGCGCTGCCGGCAGCAGCCCCCCAAATCAAGAACAAGCAGGCTCATGGATCAGTTCCAGGACATCCGCCCCTACAATGACGAGGAAGTGCGTCCGGTCATCGATGCACTGCTCGACAATCCCGAGTTCATTCGCAGCATCGCCGGCTTCAGTTTTCCCCGGCTGTATCGCTTCTTCCCGGCACTCGTGTGTCTGCTGACCCGGAGGCGTTTGCGTACGCAGCTGCGCGACGTCAACGATGTGCGCAGCATGCAGGCGGTCATCGCGTTCTACATGGACCAGATGATCGAGAAGACCACGTCCTCGCTCACCCATACTGGGCTCGAAGGGCTGTCCAGGGACAAGGCCTATCTGTTCATCAGCAATCATCGCGACATCGCCATGGACCCGGCCTTCGTGAACTACATGTTGTTCCACGCCGGCTTCGACACCGTGCGCATCGCCATCGGCGACAATCTGCTGAAGCGACCGTTCGTCACCGACCTGATGCGCCTGAACAAGAGTTTCATCGTGCATCGCTCGCTGAAGGGGCGCGATCTGCTGAAGTCTTCGAAGCAGCTGTCCGAATACATTCACCACTGCATCGGCACGGGTCACAGCGTGTGGATCGCGCAGCGTGAAGGGCGCGCCAAGGACGGTCTGGATCGCACCGACACCGCGCTGCTGAAGATGCTGGCGCTGGCCCGGCGCGAGGACGGCTTCGCCGCGGCACTCAATGCGCTGCACCTCGTGCCCGTTTCGATCTCTTACGAGTTCGACCCCTGCGATCTGCTCAAGGCCGATGAGCTGCAGCAAAAGAGTGAACATGGCACCTTCCAGAAAACCGAGCAGAGCGACATTCACAGCATCGTCACCGGCATGATCGGCTACAAGGGGCGCGTCCATGTGAGCTTCGGCAAGCAGATCAGCCTGCAGAGTGACGATGCGGAGGAGGCAGCTGCCCTGGTGGACGAGCAGATCATTCGCAATTACCTGCTGCAGGCCACCAACCATCAGGCACTGCAGATGCTGCAGGATGAGAAGGCTGTGCCGGCGGACACGGATGCGGCTCGTCGCTTCGCCGCCCGCGTTGAGCAGGCCTCGCCCGCCATGCGGCCGTTCTTGCTGCAGATGTATGCCAACCCGGTGCTGAGCAAGAAACCTAAGGACAGTGTGGCAAGTTTTTCGAGTTTATAGTGCGATAGCTGCGGTCCTACTGATGCTAACTGCCAGGGGTTTTCTCGAATCGGTATTACTCTGCAAGCGCACGCAGAATTTGCCTCGGTTAATCTCAAGGTCCCGCGAAGTTTCATCGCAGTCGCCTGATGTATTGCCGACTGGACAGGGCAGAGTCTGTTTTCTCACCTAAGCCCTATTGGAATCCCCACCTGCTTTCGACTATCATCCGCCCCGGCTTGCGCAGACGGGGAAAATGCCCGGATTTGCAGGCCTTCAGATCGGATCGGAGTGTAGCTCAGCCTGGTAGAGTGCTACGTTCGGGACGTAGAAGCCGGAGGTTCGAATCCTCTCACTCCGACCAATTCTGAATCCTTCCAGCGCCACCCCTGCGGGTGTAGTTCAATGGTAGAACGAGAGCTTCCCAAGCTTTAGACGTGGGTTCGATTCCCATCACCCGCTCCAGTTCCCCAGCACGCATTCCCGCCTCTCAGCGCGCCGTGCACAGTCCCTGAAACAAGTCGAAATAAGTCGGAAACGTCTTCGAGGTGCAGCCCGGGTCGTTGATCGTGATCGCGCTGTCGCCGAAGGCGGCCAGCGAGAAGCACATGGCCATGCGGTGGTCGTCGTAGGTGTCGATGGCCGCGCTGCGGATGT
>JALREE010000138.1 GCA_023256835.1 Pseudomonadales bacterium
CTCGGTCCTCGACGCCCCGCGCGCGGTGGCACTGGCGCATGGGGTGGGAGCGACGATCCTGCTCGACGGCTGTCAGGCCGTGCCGCGCCTGCCGGTCGATGTGGCGGCGCTCGATTGCGATTTCTACGCCTTTTCCGCGCACAAGCTGTTCGGTCCGACCGGCATTGGCGTGCTCTACGGCCGGCGTGAGCTGCTCGAGGCAATGCCGCCCTGGCAGGGCGGTGGTGAGATGATCGAGACTGTCAGTTTTGCCGGCACCACCTACAACAAGCTGCCGTACAAATTCGAGGCGGGCACGCCGGACATCGCCGGTGCGATCGGTCTGGGCGCGGCCGTGGATTATCTGCAGGCGCTGGATCGCGTGGGTGCTGCGAGGCATGAACAGGCCCTGCTCGAGCGCGCCGTGGCGCTGGCCGAGCGGGTGCCCGGCCTGGTGCTGGTGGGCACTGCGGCACACAAGGCCAGTGTCTTGAGCTTCAATCTCGCGGGTGTGCACCCGGCCGACCTGGGCACGCTGCTGGATCAGCAAGGGGTCGCCGTGCGCACTGGCAACCACTGCGCCCAGCCGATCATGGACCAATTCGGGATACCGGGCACTGTGCGCGCCAGTTTCTGTTTCTACAACACCTTCGAAGACGTGGACCGACTGTTCGCCGCCCTTGAAAAGGCGCGCCAGTTTCTCCAGTGAACGCTGTGACACGCGTGAGGATGCCGCAATGAGTGTACAGACTTTCGATCCGAGCAGATCCACCAGCGACAATGTGGTGGACGTGACCCCGGCCGCCGTGGCGCATTTTCGCTCCCAGCTGCAGCGTGCCACGCCAAGCAGCGCAGTGCGGCTGAGCGTCAAGAAGAGCGGCTGCACGGGCTACATGTACGTGATGGATCTCGTGCCTCAGCCGGGGCCCGACGATCTGCATGTGCCCCTGGACGAGGGCGTCGAACTGCTGGTCGACCGTGACAGCCTGGCCTTTGTCCGCGGCACGCGCATCGATCTGGTCACCGAGGGCGTCAATCGCCAGCTGCGTTTCATCAACCCCAACGCCAAGGACCATTGTGGTTGCGGCGAAAGCTTCAACGTGAACTGACATGGAAAGACGCATGGTGCTGGCGCAGGAAGACTGTCCTGCGCGTCGCGTGCCCGATGGCACGCCGCTGACGATCCCGAAGAACACCTTCGTGGCCATCACCCAGGCGCTGGGGGGCAATTACACGGTGGTGTACAACGGGCAGATGGTGCGCGTGGATGGCACGGATGCCGGCGCTCTGGGGCTGGCCTCCGAGCCCTTGAGCTTTCCAGCTCCCACCAGCGAGCTGATTGACGAAGCTCAGGTCTGGCAGGCGCTGGGCACCGTCTACGACCCGGAAATTCCGGTTGATCTGGTGAATCTTGGCCTGATCTACAAGGTCAGTGTGGATCAGCAGGCCAGGCGGGTGGACATCGCCATGACGCTGACGGCACCCAGCTGCGGCATGGGGCCGGTGCTGGTGGGCGATGTGGAATACCGTGTGCGTCGCGTGCCCAATGTGAAGGATGTGCAGGTCGAGCTGGTATTCGATCCGCCTTGGAGCCGGGACATGATGAGCGAGGAAGCTCAGCTCGAAACCGGCATGTTCTACTGACGCACAAGGAGCGCCCCGCGCGCCGGATACCATGACGTCCAATCGCTTCGGCACAGAGATCACCCCCGAGGACATCGTCGAGGCCCTGTCCTTCTTCGACAGCTGGGAGGATCGCTACAAGTACATCATCGATCTGGGCAAGGAACTGCCCGCGCTGCCGACCCAGAGTCGCACCGAGGAGAATCTGGTGCGGGGGTGCCAGAGTCAGGTCTGGCTGACGCATTGCGAGGAAGGGGGGAAGCTCTACTTCGAGGCGGACAGTGATGCCTTCATCGTGCGCGGCCTGCTCGGTGTGGTGCTGGCCGCCTACAATGCGCGCACACCGCAGCAGATCCTGGCCTTTGACATCACCGCCTATTTCGACAGCCTGAACTTGCTCAAGCATCTGAGCGCCACGCGGGGCAATGGCCTGCAGGCCATGGTGCAGCGCATCAAGACTCTGGCTGCCAGCCACTGAACTGCCTGGACGATACTTCCTCCTACAGCGCCAGCAACCACTGCGCGAAAGCCTGCCGGGCGGCGGCAAGTTGCTCCTGGGTCATCGCCGCACTCAGCCGCTCCAGCAGCCCCGACGCATCAGCGAATTCGTTGTACTGTGCCGCGCTGGCCCAGAAGTGGGCCTGGACCAGATCCTGCGCCACGCCTTCGCCTGTCTCGTACATCGTCGCCAGATTGTACTGAGCCCCCGCATGCTGGGCCTCGGCGGCCCGTTCATACCAGAGAAAGGCCTGCTGCAGATCGACGGGGGTGCCGCTGCCGGTGTAGTGCAGCACACCCAGATTGAATTGCGCGTTCACATGGCCCTGTTCCGCAGCCGCGCGCGTCCAGCGCAGGGCCTGGACAGGGTCCTGTGGCACCCCCTGGCCCGTGAAGTAGAGAATGGCGAGATTGTACTGGGCGAGATCGAGCCCGGCCTCGGCCGCAGCGGTGAATTCCCGCAGGGCCGTGGCGTAGTCACCGGCCTGGGCGGCCGCCAGGCCGTCCTCGTAGTCCGCGTGCACGGCAGGGCAGAGCAGGGCGGCACACAGCAGCAGGCAGGTGCCCGAACGCATCACTGTGCTCCGGGATTGGCGAAGGTTTCGTTGTCGGTGGGCATGCCGCGTCCGAAGCTCGCGTTGAAATTCTCGATCCATTCGTTGGCGAGGCGCTGGGCCTCCAGAATATCGGCGTCGGACATCATTTCCTGGTAGAGCACCAGATTGGCGGCCGCCGCCCGGTGCCCGCTGGAAGCGGCCAGCGTGAACCATTTGTGCGCCTGAACCGGATTCTGCGGCACAACGCGGCCATTGGCGAAAAGCGTCCCCAGGGTGAACTGTGCAGGTGCATCGCCCAGATCAGCGGCGCGCTGGAACCAGCGCAGCGCCTCGTTGAGATCGGCCAGCACGCCAGTGCCCTGCATGTACATCACGGCGAGGTTGTACTGCGCGTTGTTGTTGTTCTGTTCGGCGGCAAGGCGGAACCAGCGCGCGGCCTCCAGTTCATCCGCGACGACGCCATTGCCGTAGAGAAAGCGATTGCCCAGTTCGAACTGGGCATTGCTGTCGCCCGCCGTGGCTGCGGCCTGCAGCGATCCGAGATCCGGTACCGAAGCCTGCTGTGCCAGGCCGGATCCCGGCAGCACCAGCAGGCAGACCAGCGCCAGGCTGCGCCAGCCTTTCATTGTCGGCGACTCGCGCGCTGTTCCGACACCCACTGGATGGCGGCCTGTTCTGCCGTGGTGATGTCCTCGGCCTTCATGTAGCCGCGCAGGGTGGCAATCACATTGGTGGCTTCCTGGTCGCCATTGCTGTTGGCGATCTTGAACCACTTGTAGGCGTTCACCAGATCCTGCTCATCCATGCCCAGGCCATTCAGATAGAGACGGCCGAGGAAGGACTGGGCGGGCACATCGCCGCGTTCCGCTGCCTGCAGGAACCATTCCCGGGCCTTGACGTAGTCGCGCTCGACGCCCTGGCCGGAAGCATAGGCGATGCCCACTCGCGCCTGGGCGGCCGCGATGCCTTGCTCACCGGCACGCACGAACCAGCGGAAGGCCTGGGCCGGGTCGGGCATCACTCCCACGCCATCCTGATACATGATGCCGAGATTGTACTGGGCGTCGGCCTTGCCACCTTCGGCGGCCGCCAGGAACCACTTGTGTGCCTCGTTGGCGTCCGGCGGCGTGCCGTAGCCATTGCCGTGCATGATGCCTAGGTTGTACTGCGAATCCCTGTGCCCCTGGGCAGCGGCCTTGCCGTACCACTGGATCGCCAGACCGTAGTCCTCTGCCTTGCCCTGGCCGTAGAAATTCATGGTGGCGACGGCGTACTGGGCAGCGGCATCGCCCTGATTGGCGGCCATTTCATACCAGCGATAGGCTTCGACGTAGTCCTGTTCCACGCCGAGGCCGTTGTCGTACAGCGTGCCCATGTAGAACTGGGAGCGGATGTCCCCGCCCTCGGCTTGTGGCCGGAATTCCTGCAGGGCTTTCGCATAATCCTGCGCTTCATAGGCTGCAAGGCCAGCCTCGAAATCCGCATGCACCGATGTAAGAGTGAGACCTGCACCCAGACAGAGCAGGGCGAGCATTGGGGCGACTTTCTTCATGACTCGAGCTTCCACGGCTTGGACCAGGACACGGATGTGGACGCCTGCGACAGGCGTCGGGAACGTGCGGCGATCTTAGCACGCGTCCCGACGATAGCAGAAACGGGGAATGCGGCGGCTGAAAAAAGCGCTTTGCAAATCGGCTTTTTTCGAGTTAAATACGCACCTCTCAAAGCGCCCGTAGCTCAGCTGGATAGAGTACTTGGCTACGAACTAAGGGGTCGCATGTTCGAATCATGCCGGGCGCGCCATACACCGAGAAGAAAAAGGTCTGCCAGCGCAGGCCTTTTTTTTTTGCCTGGCAGGGTGTGTGCGACGTGGACCCCTCCTGTGCGCTGAAAGAGCTGCCGCGGTGACCACGCGCTGCGTTGACTGCCACTTGCCGCAGCACGGGTGCAATCCGTGCTGAATCGGCGCAGAATTCTCAGCCTGGACTATTCCGCGAATATCGCACCAAGCTTAAAGGGTCTTTGCATACCATGTCTCGCACTCGTCTGTTCTGCCGTCTGACAGCGCTGCTGTTGTCCATCGTTTTCGCTTCCACTGCCTTGGCGCAGGTATTCCCGCGCGGTAATGGGATATCTCTCACCGGCATCCGGGATTTCGATGTATATGTGGACGTCAGCCAGTGGACGGACATGCAGGGTGAGCGCACCGAGTTCCGCATCAACACCCAGGCCGTGTTCGAAGAGGCCTTGCAGGAAGCCGGACTCCGCCTGCGCCCCGCCGTGCGCGAGTATCTGATCTGCAAGGTGCAGGCCACGCGATCCGGTCGCGATGTGGCCTATGTCGCCACGCTGCAGTTCTGGGAGATCGACTCCATCGATCTGAATCGCCTGTTGTGGGAGCGCGGCAACGTGGCCGTCGTGTCGCAGCGCGATTTCAGTGAGGAGCGTATCGCGCAGGAGTGTGCCGGTTACTTCCTGGAAGAGTGGCGTCTGCACAATCCCACCTGAGCCGCAGGCGGCGAATGCAGGCAGGTCCTCTCCTGCAGATCTGAGCCCCTCGTGCCGACGTAACTGCTTGCAATCCTTGCACCAGAAGCGGAAGCCCGTACGCATGTTCGCACCAGAATCGGTCACCCTGCGCATCTATTACGACGGACTCTGCCCGTTGTGTCTGCGGGAAATGCAGCACCTGAAACGCCTCGATCAGGCACAGCGCCTTGATCTGCAGGACATCAACGCCACTGATTTTGTTGAGCGCTTTCCTCACATCGATCGCATGCACGCCGATCGCATCCTGCATGGGGAACTCGCCGATGGTCGCCTGCTGTACGGGCTCGATGTCACGGTGCTGGCGTGGCGGATTGTCGGACGCGGGCACTGGGTGAGCTTTCTGCGCTGGCCGCTGGTCCGCCCTCTGGCGGATCGGGCCTATCTTTTCTTCGCGCGCCACCGCCATCGCATCTCAGGCTGGTTCGGTCGCCCGGCCACCTGCGTTGACGAGCGCTGCACACGGCGCTGAATGCGCGTGCGGCTGGCATTGCAATTGCAATGCCCTTGCGGAATGCTCCTTTCAAAACCCAGGGGGCGCTGCTAGCATGCCTGACAGTCCATCCCGCCAATCGCACCGGAATCCCAGCCATGACACGAGTTCACAAAGCCCTTTTTCTTGCCATGCTCGGGTTGGCAGCCTGCAGCCCTGCCGAGCAGACAGCCACCCAGGCACCAGAACAGCCGGCCGTCGCGACAGTCGCGCCGGCAGCCGCCGAATCCGAGGAGGCTCTGATCGCCCGGGCGCGCGGCATACATGAGCGCGTGATCACGCTCGACACGCATGCCGACATCAACACCGCGAACTTCACCGAAACCAACAATTACACAGCCGATCTGGATACTCAGGTCAACCTGCCCAAGATGATCCAGGGCGGGCTCGATGTGGCCTGGTTCATCGTCTACACCGGACAGGGGCCCTTGACCACGGAAGGCTATGCGGCTGCCGAGGCCAATGCCCTCGACAAGTTCAGCGCCATCCATCGCCTGGCCGAACAGTTTGCACCTGACACCATCGAGCTGGCCTACACCTCGGAAGATGTGCGCCGCATCGACGCCGAAGGCAAGAAGGTTGCCATGATCGGCGTGGAGAACGCCTATCCGATGGGTCTGGATATCGCGAACATCAAGCGTTACCAGGAAATGGGTGGCCGTTATGTCTCGCTGGCCCACAATGGTCACAGTCAGTTCGCCGACTCCAATACCGGCGAGGCCGACGGCGTCTGGCTGCACAACGGCTTGAGTGAGCTGGGGCGACAGGCGGTGGCCGAGCTGAACAAGTGGGGCGTGATGGTGGATCTCTCCCATCCCTCCAAGGTTGCCAACATGCAGACCATCGCACTGTCGCGCGCGCCCGTGATCGCCTCGCATTCCTCTGCCCGTGCGCTCAACGATGTCAGTCGCAATCTCGATGACGAGGAACTGCTGGCTATCCGCGACAATGGCGGAGTGGTGCAGGCCACGGCCTTTGCCGCCTATCTGAACACTGCCAAGCACAATGCCTATCTGGCGGCGCTCAATGCGCTGCGTGCGAGCATTGCGGCGGACCTGGGATACACAATCCTGCCGCCGGCAGACGTACGCGCACTGGGAGCGGAGGAACGCGCCGCCTACGCTGCGCGCATGGACGAGATTGAGGCTCGCGTGGCACCACGCAAGGCGGCCGAGGTCGATGCCGTGGCACCTCCGGTGGATGTTGCCGACTTCATCGATCACGTCGATTACATGGTCGAGCTGATCGGCATCGAGCATGTCGGCCTGAGCTCCGACTTCGATGGCGGTGGTGGTATTTCTGGCTGGAATGATGCGTCAGAAACCTTCAATGTGACGCTGGAGCTGGTGCGCCGTGGCTACACCGAGGAACAGATCGCGCTGCTGTGGGGCGGCAATCTGCTGCGTGTGCTCGATGAGGTTCAGAGGATCGCGCTGGAGATTCAGGCCGAGGCCTGATTGTCGAGAGAGGGCGCTCGCGCCCAGATGAACGAGGCGATGGGGCTTGCTGCCCCATCGCCTTTTTTCATTCACTGATCCAGAAGTTCGTAGATGCGGCGGATGCCGCGGACATCGGCGCCCGGCGCGCGGATCTGTGCATAGTTTCCGGAATGGTTGGTCATGTCGACCTGAGCCGCAGCTTCCTCGGCCGTCAGACCGCTGGCCTTGAGGGCGGCCGTCTTGGTCCAGAGATCGCTCAGATAGGCCTGGAAGTTGCTGATGATCTGCTTGTCCTGGAAGGGCGAGCCGTGGCCCGGCAGAATCACGTCAATCTCCAGCCCCTTGAGGGCCTCCAGCGTGTCGACCCACTCCAGGGGAAAGCTGTCGCCCATGTAGGACAGTGAGGGCAGCATCATGTCTCCGGTGAAGGCCATGCGCTCCTGGGGCAGATAGATCACCACATCGCCCGCGGTATGGGCACGCCCCAGATGCAGCAGCTGGATCTCGCGGTCCTGCAGGCCTTCGCCCATTTCCTGGAACAGGGTCATCTTTTCGTCGAGCGTGATGTTCGGCGGCGTCGGGATGATTTCCTGCAGCGAAATCATGTGCGCTTCCTGCGCGTTGAGCTGCCGCTGCAGCGCGGCGCGACGTTCCGGATCGACCGTGTCGGACAGCTGACGACGCAGACTCTCCACCAGCGCAGGTACGCCTTCGGTGAAACTCACGTGTGTACTCTCTGTCAGGACATTGCTGCCCATTTCGCCGTTGAGCTTGATGCGGGTATAGCTGTGGCCGATGATCTCGACCTGCTCGGGGAAGACCTGATTGCCGTGGGCATGATCGAAGTGATAGTGACTGTTGACCAGATAGCGCACGGGCTTGTCGGTGACCGCCTGCACGGAACGCAGCAGCGCATTGGCCGCGTTGGGGGTCACATGGGAGTCCACCAGCAGTACGTCCTCGCTGCCCACCAGCATCAAGGCGTTGCTCATGAGATAGACCTCGCCAGTCCCGGTGACCTGATAGACCCCCTCGGCCATGCGAGTGAAGACGTGGGAGCTGGTCTCGATGATTTCGGGCGGTTCGCCCTGGGCGTTCACGAAGCCGAACACGGCCATCAGCATGCCGCTGCCCGTGAGGCCGGCAATCGCCGCGTGCATGCGATTCTTCTTGTTGTTCATGGTGTTGTTCCTGGTCTGAGCGGACGGGAAAGGAAGGGTCTCGCGCATGCTACTGCAATCGCTGCAAGCGAGGAAGCCAGCGACTCGCTGCAAAAATCAGAATCTGCCCGATTGCTTTCATCGGTCTGCCACAATTGCCGTGCAGAGTAGGCCCCACGATCGAGAGAGCCACAGGAGTATCGGATCATGTCAGCAGTACCGAACGATTTCAGGAACTTTCCCACCGCGTTCTCCCTCGCGGCGGTCAGTTCCAGCGATCCAGCCGTCAAGGAGGACAAGCCGGCCAGAGCGTTGGACCTGCTCTACTCGATCGACCACTTCACTGACGAGTTGCAGGGGGAAGACGACGCTCTACAATTCCTCTGGGGGGATGTCTCCATCGCGGCTCGCCATCCCGCACGCATCGCCGCCTGAGCGGCAGGTTTACCCGCCTTACACGTAAAGCGCCTCGATCCGCTGCACCAGCGGATCGGCGGCCATTTTGTCCCGATGGGCTGCCAGCGCCGGCAGCAGCGCGATGTCCACGCCGTCTCCTGCCAGCCAGCCTGTGATCGTATACAAGTACATGTCCGCCACGCTGTACTGCTCGCCCATCACCCAGGGTCCCCGCAACATGGTGTCTTCGATGAGACGCATGCAGTCCAGCATGTTCTGCGGCACCTTGCGCTTCATCGCCTCGAGGGCAGCGGGATCATCGGCCCAGCGGGCGCCGCGCACCCGGTGCGCGTGGGCCACGTGCACGGTGGAGCACAGATAGCTGTTGAAGGCCTGCAGCTGAGCCAGCGCAAACGGGTCGTCCAGCGGTGCAAGGGCCGCAGCGGGATAGCGTTGGGCGATGTACAGCAGCAGGGCGGGGATCTCGGTGAGAGTGCCCCGTTCGGTCTGCAGGGCGGGCACTCGCCCCTTGGGATTGAGGGCCAGGAATTGCGCTGAGCGCTGGGCATTGCTGGCCAGATCCACCGCGACAGCCTGGTATTCGGCGCCCGCCTGCTCCAGCGCGAGATGGGCGGCCAGCGCGCAGGTGCGCGGGGCGTAGTGGAGTATCAGCATGGTATTTTCCTCGTCGGGTGAGTTCGTCAGCTCAGCTGCGGGCGTTGTACTGGCGGTAGCGCACTCCCAGCCACAGCGCCAGCAGCAGCCAGACCGCGGACACAGGCACCATCGTCAGTGCCAGACTCGACACGCCCAGCCCCAGGCTGCCCATCAGCGTGTAGGACCAGGCCCCGACCTGATCGCCCACACGATAGACAAAGGTGTCGTTGAAGTTCTTGGCCTTGTACTTCTCGGAGCGCGGCAGCACGGTGTAGAGCACCTCCCGCGCCGGACGCTGGATGGCGAAATTGCCAGCCCGCCGCAGGATCTGGAACACCAGCACCACCAGCAGCGCAGGCGCCACGCCCACCAGGCCGAAGCCGATCAGACTCAGCAGTGGCAGGAAGGCCAGACTCATGCCCACGCCCAGCCAGCGCAGCAGGCGGCCGGTGAGGAACAGCTGGGTGATGAGCGTGATGATGTTGACGATCAGGTCGATGTTGGCCAGTAGCTGGGTGCGGACGCGAGAGTCCTCGGAGGCCCCGGCAACGACATCCAGCTGCATGAAGTACAGATAGGTCGAGGTGATGGTGAACAGCAGCATCAGCAGCGCGATGCCCAGCAGATAGGGCGAACGCAGCACATCGCGCACGCCATCGAGCACGCCGCCGCCGATCACTTCCTGCTGCTTCTGCGCCACTTCCTGCATCACGCTGTCCTGCCGGGCCTGCGCACCTGCCGCGGCCTGGGTCGCGCCGCCAGCGCTGTCGCTGTCCTGCGCTTCATCCTGCAAGCCCGCAAGAGCCAGCCCCTGCTCGGCTTTCTCCAGCGCACCCGAAACCCGAGCCGCCGCCTCCAGCATCAGGGCAGAGATCAGCAGCAGATTCACCGGGCCCAGCGCCTGCACCAGGGCCGAGGTGATGCCGGAGCCGGTCATGGCGCCGATGGTGCCTCCCACGGCCAGCACGCCGAACAGTCGCTTGCTCTGCGCGGAGCGGTAGATGTCCGTCATGAAGGACCAGAACACCGAGATCACGAACAGGTTGTAGATGCTCACCCAGATGAAGAACACGCGGCCGATCCAGACGCTGTTCTCCGGCACCAGCTGGAACAGGGCGAAGAACACCACCAGATTGGCGATGAAGAAGCGGTAGGTCAGCGGCACGAAGCGTCGGCGGGGCAAGGATTTGACCAGCGACGTGAACACCGGGTGGATCAGCAGCATGCCCACCAGGGTGCCGGTGAACAGCCAGGCCAGATTGTCGACGCCGCCAGCGATGCCCATCTCGTCCCGGATCGGGCGCAGGATGTAGTAGGAACACAGCAACAGGAAGTAGTAAGCGAAGGACCAGCCCAGTGCCGCGCCTTCGCCTTCCCGCAGATTGACCGAGCGCGTGACGAGACGCGTGATGGCAGCTTGCATGAAGTTTCCTTTTAGATGTCAGGCGTTGGCCACCAGGGCGGCCATGCGTTCGCGGGTGGCGGCGTCCGGCAGCACGCCACGTGAGGCGTTGAAATTGTCCGCAAGATACTCCGGTCGCGCCGTGCCGGGAATGGCCGCGGTGATGGCCGGGTGCGAGACATTGAACTTCAGCGCGAACTGGGCCCAGGTCTCGATGCCCAGCTCGGCGGCCCACTCCGGCACCGGGGTGTCGCCGAAAGCGTCGAACACGCGTCCGCGACCGAAGGGCAGGGCCGTCAGCGCCGCGATGCCGCGCTCCTGGGCAAGCGGCAGCAGCAGGTCTTCGGCGGAACGATTGTCGATGGCGTAGTCCACCTGGATGAAGTCCAGCGGCTCGCTGCGCATGAAGCCGGCCAGCGCTTCGTACTGTTCCTTGTTCGTCGTGGTGATGCCGTAGTAGCGGATGCGACCGGCCTGTTTCCATTCACGCAGCACGGGCAGCATGTCGGCGGTGCCGGCCAGATTGTGAATCTCCAGCAGGTCGACGTGCTCCGTCTTCAGTCGTTGCAGCGAGCCCTCCATCTCTGCGATGCCCGCCTCGCGCCCCTGGCGCCCGGCGCCCACCTTGGTGGCCAGGAAGATCTCATCGCGGATGCCCAGTTCCTCCAGCAGATTGCCCACCACCGTCTCGGCGCTGCCATAGGACGGCGCGGTGTCGATGAGCTTGCCACCCATTCCTGGGAAAGCGCGCAGTACCTCGCGCAGCGGGGCAAGCTCCGCTTCGGTGCTGGCGATGTCATAGCGTCTGGCCGTGCCGATACCGATCAGCGGGATGCGTTCGCCCGACGAAGGAATCGGTTTGCTCAACAGCTCCCCGGCTGCCGCCTGGGCGAGCAGAGAGTGCGGTTGCAGGGCGAAGCCGGCGCCGGCAGCCAGGCCGAGCTTCAGGGCGTCGCGACGAGTGAGGAAACGGTTGCCGTGGGACATGCAGAACCTCCAGTGACATGCGGGGTGGATAACATCAATGTTCAGGCAATGACCAGTCATGGCCTGCAAATCTTCTCTTGGTCAATCCTCGGCCCACAGCCGCAGCAGATTGCTGCGCGTCTTCAGCAACAGCTCAAGACTCTCGCCCGCGTCGCCATTGCTGCGCAGGGCAGCGATCACGCGATCCAGATCGAACAGGATCTCCCGTGCCTCGGCGCTGCGCACCTGGCTGCGGATCCAGCCCACGATCACCAGGCGTCGACCTTGAGTGACCGGTTCGACGCGATGCAGGCTGGTGGAAGGGTAAAGCAGCATGTCCCCGGACTGCATGGCAAATGCCCGTTCGCCCGCGGGTTCGTCGATGACGAGCCGGCCGCCCGCATAGTCCTGCGGGCCGCTCAGGAACAGGGTGAAGGACAGGTCCGTGCGCTGGCCGTCCATCAGGGCATCATCGACGTGGTTGCCGTAGGCCATGCCGGTTTCGTAGCGGCTGAGCAGCAAACGAACCACCGAGCGGGGACGGGCGGCCGAACGGATCAATGGGTGCGCGGCGAGGGCCTCGGCCACTCGCGCCAGCAGGCCCTGCACGGCGGGCTCGCCGCGCGCCTGCAGATTGTGCTTGCGCTCGCGGGCGTGCCAGCCGGCCGTGGCCTTGCCCGGGCTGAAGAGTGCATCCTGCACTGCCATGGCCTGACATTCGGCCAGCAGGGCGGGCGGGAGAGGCTGAGCGATCTGAAGCAACATGCAGGCGCCTAATTGAGAATGATTCTTGTTGGGTGTACGATGCTCCCCAGTTTAGAGGGCGTTCCGCCCGAATTCAAACCAGCTATCTGTGCCTCGGAGGCATCATGGAAATCAAGCAGCGAATCTGGCTAGGTGTAGGCATCATGGTGGCCACCAGCACGGCGTTCTATGTGGGCACGCGGCAGGGTGGCATGGACCATGACATGGCCGCGATGGAGGAAGGCGGCGAAGGCGGGGAAGGGGCCTCGACGGCCGAGGCCATCGACAGCGATGCTGCCTACCTCGCCCAGCTCTCCTTCATCCGCGGGCATCTGAACGTCGGGGTGAACCTGTATCGCGAGAATGCGCTCGACGCTTCGGCCACGCACATGAAGCATCCGGCCGACGAGCTCTACACCACGCTGGAGCCCGCCCTCGAAGCGCGCGGAGCGAAGGGATTCGCGCCGCAACTGGAAGCCCTGGCCGTGGCCGTGGAACAGCAGCAAGGGGCGGCGGCTGTCGACGCTGCCTATGCGGAACTGCTGGACGCCATCAGCCTGGCCGAGGCAGCAGTCAAGGACGTTGATGCCGCGACCGTGGCGGCCGTGATCGTCGATCTGGTGCGTACCGCCGCAGCGGAGTTCGACATCGCCGTGGGCGAGGGCGGAGTGCTGGAGAACGAGCACGAGTATCAGGATGCTCTGGGCTTCGTGCGCACGGCCAATGAGTGGGTGCCGAAGCTGGCGGCGCTGACACAGAACGCCGAGGCCGTGGCCGCCATCGAGGCGCAGATCGCGCTGTTGCTGCCGGTATGGCCGGGGCTGCGCGCGCCGGCGCGGCTGGAGACAGCACCCTCGGTGATCTACGGGGCGGCGGCCCGCATCGAGTTCGCGGCCCTGCGGCTCTGAAGACGGCTTACATCCAGCCCTTGCGCTTGAAGTACCAGTAGGGCGCGATGCCCGAGAGAATCATCAGGCCGATGGCCCAGGGATAGCCCAGCACCCAGTCCAGCTCCGGCATGAACTCGAAGTTCATGCCGTAGGCGCTTGCCACCAGAGTTGGCGGCAGGAACACCACGGCGGCGATCGAGAAGGTCTTGATGATCTGGTTCTGCTCGATGTTGATGAAGCCCTGGGCGGCATCCATCAGAAAGTTCACCTTGTCGAACACGAAGCTGTTGTGGGGCAGCAGGGACTCGATGTCCCGCAGCAGTTCCCGCGCATGTTCCGCGTGGTCGGGATGCAGCTTGCCGTGGCGCAGCAGGAAGGTCAGCGCGCGCTGGGTGTCCATCAGACACAGGCGCACCTTGCCGTTGGTATCCTCGTGGCGGGCCAGCTCGTCGATGGCTGATTCGATGGGACTGTCGTTTTCCTCCAGCACCAGATTGCTGGTGTGTTCCAGCCCCTTGTAGACCTCTTCAAGCGTGTCCGCCAGGTCGTCGATCTTGATCTCGAACAGTGCCAGCAGGATGCCCACGCCGTCCAGCACCAGGCCGCGCTGGCGCTTGGCGCGCATGCGCAGCAGGCGAAACGCCGGTATCTCCCGCTCGCGCAGGGTGATGAGCTGGTTGCCGGTGAGGGTGAAAGCCACAGTGGTATTGCGCGGACGATCCTCCACGTGGTGCAGGAACATCGAGTGCACGCGCAGGCCGCCCGCCTCGTCACGGTAGGAGCGGGCACTGGCCTCGATCTCGCCCACGTCCTCGGTGTCCGGCAGGGTCTGGCGATGCAGCAGTTCGACCAGCGTGCGTTCTTCGTCGCTCGGGTCGACGAGGTCCAGCCACAGTGCCGTGGCAATGGACTCGGGGGAGCTTTCCTCCGGTCCGGCATGCAGGCAATGCTCGTGCGTCAGGTGATAGGTATGCAGCATGGGCCGACTCTACTCTTGCCGTGTGACAGCGATGTCTTCAGTGTGCCTCAGAGATACTTGTCCGTCACCGCGCCTTCGGAAGCGGATGCGACGGTCTTCGCATATTTCGCCAGCAGCCCGCGGGTATAGCGCGGCGCCGGCTTCTTCCAGGCGGCCAGCCGGTCGGCGATCTCGGCATCGCTCAGATGCAGCTTCACTTCGTGAGTTTGCGCGTCGATGGTGATGGTGTCTCCGTCCTGCACAATCGCGATGGGGCCGCCCTCGATGGCTTCCGGCGTGATGTGACCGACCACGAAGCCGTGGCTGCCGCCGGAAAAACGCCCGTCAGTGATCAGCGCCACGTCCTTGCCCAGGCCCTTGCCCATGATGGCCGAGGTGGGGCTCAGCATCTCGCGCATGCCTGGTGCACCCTTCGGCCCTTCGTAGAGGATGACCAGCACATCGCCCTTCACCACGGTGCCGTCGAGAATGCCGCGCAGGGTTTCCTCTTCCGAGTTGAACACGCGGGCGGTGCCCGTGAAGGCCAGGCCTTCCTTGCCCGTGAGCTTGGCCACCGCACCCTGGGGCGCCAGGTTACCTCGCAGGATCACCAGGTGGCTGTCCTTTTTGATGGGCTTGTCGAAGGCCTGGATGATCTCCTGACCTGCCGGATAGGGTTTGACGTCCTTGAGGTTCTCGGCCAAGGTCTTGCCAGTCACGGTCAGGCAGCTGCCGTCGAGCATGCCGCGGTCGAGCATCATCTTCATCAGGGGCTGGATGCCGCCGATCTTGATCAGTTCGGACATCAGGAAGCGGCCGCTCGGACGCAGGTCTGCCAGAAGCGGGGTGTCCTTGCCCAGGCGGGTGAAATCGTCCAGGGCCAGCGGCACGCCCACCGTGTGGGCGATGGCCAGCAGGTGCAGCACGGCATTGGTGGAGCCGCCCAGGGCGATGACCACCTTGATGGCGTTCTCGAACGCGGCGCGGGTCATGATGTCGGACGGTTTGATGTCGCGGCGCAGCAGCTCCATGATGGCTTCGCCGGCGCGACGGCAGTCATCCACTTTCTCGGCAGAGACGGCGTCCTGGGCGGAGCTGTTGGGCAGGCTCATGCCCAGGGCCTCGATGGCGGAGGCCATGGTGTTGGCGGTGTACATGCCGCCACAGGAGCCCGGGCCGGGAATGGCGGTTTCCTCGATCTGCTTCAGCTCGATGTCGGACACGCGGCCATTGGCGTGACCGCCGACTGCCTCGAACACGGAAATTATGTCGGTGTGGTTCTTGCCGGGCTGGATGGTGCCGCCGTAGATGAACAGGGACGGACGGTTCAGCCGGGCCATGCCCATGATGCAGCCTGGCATGTTCTTGTCACAGCCGCCAATGGCGATCACGGCGTCGTGGCCCATGCAGCCGGACACTGCCTCGATGGAATCCGCGATCACCTCACGGGAGACCAGGGAGTACTTCATGCCCTCGGTGCCCATGGAAATGCCGTCCGACACCGTGATGGTGCCGTAGATCACGCCCTTGCCCTGCGCCGCATCGACGCCGCGATTGACCTCTTCGGCCAGCGTGTTGATGTGCATGTTGCAGGGGGTCACCATGCTCCAGGTG
>JALREE010000069.1 GCA_023256835.1 Pseudomonadales bacterium
CGACCGCCCCGTATCAGCGTTCCATCAGTGTCGATCAGCGGTTTACTCGCGTTTTCGTAAGTCACACATAATGGCAAAGGGCTGATGCTGCCTGCGACTGCAGGCGTGCCGACCGTCTGTCTTTGCCCATCTGGATCGACAGTCCGATCGCATCAATGCGGTTGGCTTCGATCGTTACCGGTCAGGCACTAAGCTGCGGCATCGGTCTATTTCTCAGGAGATTTATCTATGCGTCCCGAAGCATTGTTTGACATCAGTCAGCTCAATCTGAATTTCGATAAGCCACTCTACGACATCAATGAGATTCGCAAGATCAACCCGCAGCGCCATGAGATGGAGCAACTCACGGGCATCGTTCATATCGACCGTGAAGTGAATGGTTTGATTGGTTTCAAAGATGTGACCGAGGACGAGTTCTGGATTCAGGGCCACATGCCCGGCTTCCCGCTGATGCCTGGTGTCGTCATGTGCGAATGCGCCGCTCAGTTGGCTGGCTTCTATGCGAGGAAGTTCGAATTGCTGGCCGGAGACTTTCTCGGCTTTGGTGGCATGAATGATGTTCGCTTCCGGCTGCCGGTCTTGCCGAAGCAACGGCTCGTCTTGATGGCGAAGGTTGTTGAGATTCGCGTCAAGCGGCGCGCGGAGTTTGCTTTTCAGGGCTACGTCAACGACCGCATGGTCTTCAGTGGCAACATGATTGGCGTGCCGATCAGCCGCGACTCGAAGGTTGATGGTGTCTAAGCCGAGCAGCACGGGTACCTCAATGCCGCCAGTCACCGCCAGATAGCCGCGTGCCCCCGGGATGGCGGGGCGTGGCAGACTCAGCACGGCACCCGCTTGCACTGGCAGGGGATGTCCGTTCAAGACGGCCAGCTCGTCGCCGTCGGGCGTCTGCAGACGGGCCGCGAAGTCCACACCGGTGAGCGCAATGCGGGTTGCCTGGCTGAACAGCAGCTGCACCGGCCCCAGGCTCAGCTCCAGCCCTGCCGCGCCGGGGGCATTTCCCAGCAGCAGGTTCGCCTGCTGCAGCGCGAGCGGGTCCATGGCGCCACACTGGCTGATGCCCAGATGCCGCAGGCCGTGCCGGCCAAGGTCCTGCACACTGCACAGCGTGCCACCACGCAGCACTTCGAGAGTGGCCAGGTTCTGTCCGGCGCTCATGAACCCTCCGGCATGGGCACGAAGCGCACTGTGTCACCGGGCTGCAGGAGTACCCCGGGGGCGCTCGACGGGTCGAACAGACGCAGGGGCGTGTGGCCGATGACATGCCAGCCGCCTGGGGTGCTCAACGGGTAGATCCCCGTCTGGCTGCCGCCTATGGCGACGGAGCCGGCCGGAATCGCCAGGCGAGGCGTGGCACGTCGCGGTGTGTGCAGGCGCGAGTCAAGTCCGCCCAGGTAGGCGAAGCCAGGCTGGAATCCCAGGCAATAGACGGCGTAGTGCGTCTGGCTGTGCAGCGCGATGACCTCGGTCGGGCTCAGACCGCACTCTCGGGCCACGTCCTCAAGGTCGGGGCCGGCCGTGCCGCCATAGCGCACGGGGATCGTCACCACGCGCGCGGTAGGCACGGCTGCCGCGCCTTCGTGCCAGAGGGGAGGCAAACGCTCCAGCAGCACGTCGAACGGACACGGGCTGCCGGCAGGGCGGTTCCAGCGCAGCAGCAGATTGCCCATGCCGGGCACGATCTCGCACAGCCGCAAGGACTCCCGCTCGGCTTCGAGCAGGCGACACAGCTGCCACAGCCGTTGTTGCACGGGCAGGGGAACCACCGTGTCGTCAGGAGCCGTGAAGAAGCACAGCAGGGCGTCGTCGCCCAAGCGGGTGATGCGGGGAGCAGCGTTCATGGCGGCAATCTATAGCAGCCCTGGCAGGATTGTCACCCTGACATGCGCAGGATTCATCTGCCATTCAGGCAAACTTTCGCCATACTGACGGCGACCAACCCAGAACCTTACCGCTTCCTGGAGCCCCGAGATGCGCCGACTGCTGACCTTGTCCCTGTCCCCCTTGCTCGCACTGTTGCCTCTGGCTGCGAGTGCCCAGAACATCAATCTGCTGCCCGAAGGTCAGACCCTGATCACGTTGTCGGTGACCGAGCGCGTGCAGGTGGAGCAGGACACCCTGATCGCCACCCTGCGCGTGGAGCGTGACCACCGCGACCCCGCCACGTTGCAGAGCGAGATCAACGCCGCCATGGCCGAGGCGCTGGAAACGGCCGAGGCTGACACGGCGGTCAAAGTTTCCACGGGCTACTACAGCGTCTATCAGTACAGCACCTCGCCGCAGGGCGGCCGCAACAACGAGGTATGGCGCGGCTCCCAGTCCATCACCCTGGAAGGCCAGGACGCCGCGCGGGTCCTGGCGCTGGCGGGCGAGATCCAGGCGCAGGGTTTCGTGATGAGCGAGCTGCAATACACCCTCAGTACCACTCGCGCGGACGAGGTGCGTGATTCGCTGATGGAGAGCGCCATCGCCCGAGCTACGGCCAATGCCGAGCGCGCTGCCCGGGCCCTGGGCAAGAGCGAGTTGGACATCGCCGTGCTCGACGTGGACACGGCCATGGGCTACGCCCAGCCCATGATGATGGCGCGCGGCGTGGCCTTCGATGCCGTCGCCGAGGTGGCTGCCCCCGTGGCCGATGCCGGCGAGACCGAAGTCTCC
>JALREE010000289.1 GCA_023256835.1 Pseudomonadales bacterium
GAGGCCACCTGGGTCACCTCGACAGGCGCCGACGGGGCCAGCATGGGCCGCTCGATTCCCCTGGACAAGGCGCTGCGCGACGTCTTCATCGCGCTGTATCAGAACGGTGAGCCCATCCGCCCCGAGCAGGGCTATCCCATGCGGCTGTTCGTGCCGGGCTGGGAGGGCAATGTCAGCGTGAAATGGCTGTCGCTGATCAAGCTCGCGAGCATGCCGGCGAATTTCAAGGACGAGACCTCGCGCTACACGGAGCTGTTGCCCGACGGCAAGGCGCTGCAGTTCACCTTCCCCATGGGCACCAAGTCGGTCATCACCTCGCCTTCGGGCCAGATGGCCCTGCGCCGTCAGGGCGTGCACGAGATCACCGGCCTGGCCTGGTCCGGCCGTGGGTCCATCCGCCGCGTGGAAGTGTCCGCCGATGGCGGCAGCACCTGGGCCGACGCCCACATCGACGGTGAGTCGCGGCCGCTGGCGCTCACACGATTCCGGCTGCCCTGGCTGTGGGAGGGAGCCCCCGCCGTGCTGCAGAGCCGGGCCACCGATTCGGCCGGCAATGTCCAGCCCACGCGGGACGTGTTCCTGAACACCTACAGCCCGGCCAACCGCTACCACTTCAATGGCATTCAGAGCTGGGCCGTGTCTGCCCAGGGCGAGGTGAAGAATGTTTACGCCTGATCTGCGTGCCTTGAGCAAGGCCGGCCTCGCGGCCCTGAGTCTGAGTGTGGCGGGACTGACGTTCGCGGCCGACGGCCCCGGGCTGGGCCAGCCAGTCACTGCCGAACAGCTGGCGGGCATCGACCTGATCGTGCTGCCCGATGGCAGCGGGCTGCCAGCCGGTTCCGGCACCGCCGCCCAGGGCAAGGCCGTCTATGACGCCCAGTGTGCCGTCTGTCATGGCGCCCAGGGCGAGGGCACCCAGGGCGTGCCGGCACTGGCGGGAGGCAGCTTGACGGGCACGCCCGTGCTGATGACCGTGGGCAGCTACTGGCCCCATGCCAGCACGCTGTTCGACTATGTGCGCCGGGCCATGCCGCCCACGGCACCCAAGTCTCTCAGTGACACCGAGGTCTATCAGGTGGTGGCCTATTTGCTGCATCTGAGCGGCATCGTGGCCGAGGACACGGTGCTGGACAGCGCCAACCTGCCGCAGGTGCAGATGCCCAATCGCGACGGTTTCATCGACCGCAGCCAGGAGCAGTGAGCCGCATGGCGTCCGCAGAGCCTGTGCTGAAGGAGCGCACGCTGTTCCGCCAGCAGGCCTGCATCGACGGCCAGTGGGTCGGCGCCGACAGTGGTGCCACGCAGGCCGTGCACAATCCCGCCGATGGTCGTCTGCTCGGTCAGGTGCCCCGCATGGGTGCTGACGAGACGCGACGTGCCATTGCCGCCGCCGAGCGCGCGCTGCCTTCCTGGAGCGCGCTCACCGCCGCTGCCCGTGCCGCGCTGCTGCGCCGCTGGTTCGAGCTGATCCTGCATCATCAGGACGATCTTGCCCGGCTCATGACCCTGGAGCAGGGCAAGCCGCTGGCCGAAGCGCGGGGCGAGATCGCCTACGCGGCCTCCTACATCGAATGGTTCGCGGAAGAGGGCAAGCGCGCCTATGGCGATGTCATCCCGGCCCATCAGGCCGACAAGCGCCTGCTGGTGATCCGCCAGCCGGTGGGCGTCACCGCCGCCATCACTCCGTGGAATTTCCCTGCCGCCATGCTCACCCGCAAGGCCGGGGCTGCGCTGGCGGCCGGCTGCACCATGGTGGCCCGGCCGGCCTCCCAGACGCCGTTCTCGGCACTGGCGCTCATGGTGCTCGCCGAACAGGCTGGCATCCCGCCCGGCGTGCTCAATGTGCTGACCGGCGAGGCAGCCGCCATGGGGGACGAGCTCTGCAGCAACCCGGCCGTGCGCAAGCTCTCCTTCACCGGTTCCACCGAGGTTGGTCGCCAGCTGCTGGCCAAGTGTGCGCCGGACATCAAGAAAGTCACCCTGGAGCTGGGCGGCAACGCCCCTTTCATCGTGTTCGATGATGCCGATCTCGAGGCCGCCGTGCAGGGGGCGCTGGTGGCGAAATTCCGCAACAACGGCCAGACCTGTGTATGCGCCAATCGCTTCTATGTACAAGACGGCCTCTACGAGGCCTTCACCGCACGGCTCACCGAGGCCGTGCGGGCGGTGGTGCCGGGCAACGGACTGGCGCAGGGTGTGAGCACGGGCCCCTTGATCAATGCGGCGGCGGTGCGCAAGGTGCAGCAGCATGTCGATGACGCGCTGGCTCACGGTGCCGTGGTGACCACGGGGGGCACGTCCCACAGTTTGGGAGGACACTTCTTCCAGCCCACCGTGCTGCGCGATGTGCCGCAGCACGCGCTGCTCACGCGCGAGGAAACCTTCGGCCCGGTGGCGGCGCTGCTGCGCTTTGACACGGAAGCCGAAGTGCTCGCCTGTGCCAATGACACAGCCTTCGGTCTCGCGGCGTATGTGTATACGCGGGACGTGGGGCGCGTCTTCCGCGTCAGCGAAGCGCTGCAGTGCGGGATGGTCGGTGTCAATACGGGCGTGATCTCCACAGAGCTTGCGCCCTTTGGTGGCATCAAGGCGTCGGGACTCGGCCGCGAAGGCTCGAAATACGGGCTCGACGACTATCTGGAAAAGAAATACATCTGCCTCTGTGTTGAGTGACTCCTGCTCCCCTTTCTCCTTGATCAATGTCATAGACATGGAACTTTTTGCAATTTTCTATGTCGCTCTTCCCCCCTTCCTCTTTACACCGGCTTCTCGGGTGATATAGTCGGCGCCCGTGATGGCTGGCTCACGGGCCTGTCATCGCGAGGGAGAGTAAAACCGACCAGGGCGAAGAAGTACTGTCGGCGCAAAACATCGTGCCAGAAACCGCACTGCCATGGAGTACACATGCGCGGGTCGGTTTTTTCCATTGCCAATTCCTCTGTTCGAAACGACCCCCCGACACCACCAGTTTGTCCGGTTTTGGTGGAGCTGTTGTTGGGTGGCCAAATTAAAACCTTAGAGGTCGTAATATGAAGTTGAACCGTCAATACCCACAGAAGAAACTCCTGTGTGCAGCCATTTCCATTTCCTTGCTGCAAATCAGTGGCTCCGCGCTTGCGCAGGCGCCAGAAGTAGAAGAAGTCGTCGTTACCGGCTCATTCATTCGTCGCACGGAAGGATTCCGTGCCGCATCTCCGGTCACTCAGATCGGGGCAGAAGACATCGCCATGCAGGGCACACCCAGCCTGGGTGATGTGGTCGCCAACATGAGCTTCAACCAAGGCTCTCCGACTACGCAGAACTCTCTGACTGGTACTTCCAGCACTTCCATCGCCGTGAACCTGCGTGGTCTGGGCACCGGTGCAACTCTGAACCTCGTGGACGGCATGCGTGTGATTGGCACCAACGTCAACACCTTCGTTCCGCAGATCGCTCTGGAGCGTCTGGACGTGGTGACTGACGGTGCGGCGGCACTGTACGGCAGCCAGGCGGTAGCCGGCGTGGTGAACTTCGTGCCGCGCAGCTCCTATGACGGCGCCAAGATCGAGCTGTATCAGCAGGGCGACGACCGTGGTGACTACAAGGACACCATGATCAGCGCACTGGCCGGCACCGAGTGGAACGGCCTGAACATCGTGGCCGCGGCTGAATTCCGCACCAACGGCACGCTGCGCATGCGTGATCGTCCGGACCAGATGAACGCCGGTCTGACCTCTTCCTCCACGTCCAACCCCGGCAACTACACCGTGCCCCTGCGCGATGCCGCCGGCAATCTGCGTCGTTCCGCCTCTGGCGCGCTCGTGACTGCCGTACGTCCCGATCCGGGCTGTGGCGCCACTCGTGAAGACCCGACTCAGCAAGGCGCGAACCCGAACGGCTTCCTGTTCTCCCAGACTCTCTCTGCCACTGGCGCCCCGAATGCCACGCGCTGCTGGTATGACTACGGCGAATTCTGGGACTACCGCACTGCCCAGGACGTCGGCACTGCCTTCCTGAACCTGTCCTATGACGTCAGCCCTGATTTCAGCTGGGGCGCGCAGACCAGCTTCTTCGCACGTCGCGCCTACAACCGTGGCTCCGCCTCCAACCCAGGTGGCCGCGTGTCTGAACTGCCGGTGATCCGTGGCGAACTGCCGGGCAACCCCTTCCGCGCTGTCAGCGCCAACGGCACTCCGCTGTTCGCGCAGGATGCCAACAATGACGGCGTGCCCGATCGTGATGCCTCCGGCAACGTGATCGTGCGCCCCACCGGCATTCCGTTCTATGAAGACGTGCGTTTCTCTGCCTGGCGCCCCTGGGGCAAGCAGGGCACGCTGCCGTCACAGCTGAACTCCGACGGTTCCCTGGGCTCTGACACCTACATCCGTGGCTACCGTCAGACCTTCAAGGCCGACTTCGCCGTGCCCTTCCTCGAAGACTGGCGCGGCAATGCGACCTACGTCTACGCGTTCCAGCAGGACAAGAGCCTGGCCCCGAACTTCAGCTTCAGCGCCATCGCTCAGGGTCTGAACTGCGACGTGATCAAGGATCGCGAAGCCTGCTTCAACCCCTTCGTGGCCACCAGCCCGGCCGTGCTGAACACCCAGGCCGTCGCCGATTCCACCGTGCTGACCAGCAACCGTGTGAACGATCAGGACAAGCTGCAGACCTTCGACCTCGTGCTGAACGGTGAAGTGCCGCTCGGCGGCTTCGAACTGCCCGGCGGCTCCATCGCTTCCGCGATCGGCTACCAGCGTCGCGAGGACGGCTACAACAATATGCCGAGCCTGCACAGCCTGACCGGCGACGTGTTCATCGGCACCAGGCTGATCCCGACCAGCGACCAGCGCACTGTGGACTCCCTGTTCATGGAACTGTCACTGCCGCTGCTCGACAACCTGGAACTGCAGGCTGCCGTGCGCAACGAAGACTACTCCACTAGCCAGGCTTCCACTGACCCGAAATACGGTCTGGTCTACACCCCGTTCGACTTCCTGACCGTGCGTGCCAGCATGGGTTCCTCGTTCGTGGCCCCGAGCCTGACACAGCTGAACTCCCCCGAGTCCTGTGGTCTGACCAACGTGTCTGACCCCTTCACGACATTCGCGGCGTTCACTGCGAACTGCTCACAGGGCAACCCGAACCTGGTTCCTGAGTCTGCCGACACCAAGAGCATCGGCTTCGAACTGGATCTGATCGAAGGCATGCGTCTGCAGATCGACTGGAGCGAGACTGACTTCACCGACCGTATCGTCACCTCCACCACGTCCGACGTGCTGGCGACTGACTACTTCAACTTCCAGCAGGCCACTGGCTTCGCCGGTCCTGGCAAGCCCTCGCTGGCTCAGGTAGCGGCCTGGAATGCTGACCCCCGTTCCGACAAGCGCATTCAGCGCAACCCGGATGCGATGGATCAGATCGACCGCATCATCAGCGGCGACAGCAATGCCTCCAGCATGCTGGTACGCGCCACTGACATGAAGCTGAGCTACCGTTTCGACCTGGCCGACCTGGGCATGTTCAATGCCTCTCTGGATGCGTCCTACCTCGACACCTACGCTTACCAGCTGCGTCCTGACCGCCCCGTGGTGGAAGGTGCAGGCTTCCAGAACGAGCCGACTGGCGCCGTGCCTCCGCTGCCGCGCTGGAAGGCGAACCTCAGCCTGGGCTGGCTCTCTGGTCAGCACAGCGCGAACATGACAGTGCGTTACCTGCACGACATGATCGACGTCGTGATCTCGGGGTTGTCGCGCTTCAGTCACGTGGTTGACGATGCCGATCGACGTCGCAATGTCGTCGATGGCCTCAAGCTGTTGATGGCGGGAACGCTCCTGCGTTCTCCGGTTGCGCGTTAGAGCGCTTCGGTCCTGTTCACGCGCTGGCTTGATATCACGTCGCCCACCACGAACCCGAGGCAGATCCAGATCAAGAAGAATCCACCGAAGCGCGTCGCGCTGACGGCCTCGTCGAAAATTGCCCAACCGATGATGAAATTGATCGTCGGCACGAGGTACTGCATCGGGCCGATGATCGTCAGTGGCGTGCGCAGTGAAGCTCCGGCGAAGAGGAGGAGCGGTACCGCGGTGATCACCCCGGTGAGGAGAGCAAAGACGAGCTCGACGGCATCTGCATTGTTTGGAATGCTGTCGACGCGATTCCATGTCGCGGCGACGTAGGCAAGTGCGGGAATGGCCAGGATGACGACTTCT
>JALREE010000308.1 GCA_023256835.1 Pseudomonadales bacterium
GAGTGCGAACTACGAGGAAGAGCTGGAGTTCTTCAGCATCAAGGTGCCCGATGGCCCGCTGACCTCGCGCCTGCAGAACATACGTGTCGGCGACGAACTGCTGATCAGCAGCAAGCCCACCGGCACCCTGGTGGCGGATCACCTGCTGCCCGGGCGTCATCTGTACCTGCTGGGCACCGGCACCGGGCTGGCCCCGTTCATGAGCATCATCCGGGACCCGGAAGTGTACGAACGCTTCGAGAAAGTGATTCTGGTGCACGGCGTCCGGCGCATCATTGACCTGGCCTACCGCGACTACATCAGCCAGGAACTGCCGCAGAACGAATTCTTCGGCGAGCAGGTACGCGAGCAGTTGATCTATTACCCCACTGTCACCCGCGAAGCCTTCGTCAATACCGGCCGCATCACCGACTTGATGCTCAGCGGCAAGCTGTTCTCGGACATCGGCCTGCCCCATGCCTGCAAGGAAGACGATCGCTTCATGCTGTGCGGCAGCTCGGCCATGCTCAAGGACATCAGCCGCATCCTCAACGACTGGGGTTTTGGCGAGTCCCGCCAGGGCATCAAGGCCGAGTACGTGATCGAGCGCGCCTTCGTCGACTGAGACACGGCCGCACGCGCGGTCCGCGCCGCCACGAGCGCAAAACAAAAGGGCCTTGCGTCTGCACGCAAGGCCCTTTGTGTTTGTGGCGCCGCCCGGATGGCTCCAGGCCTGCCGTCCGGACTTACAGGCCGGTCACGGCCGGGTGGAAGAAGCCCACCAGACAGCCCTTGGAGTCGGGAATGTCGTCCATGTTCACCACGCCGCCGGCCAGGATGGTTTCCAGGGCATCGGTCAAGTAGTGGTTGTCCGCTTCATTGCGCTGGCTTTCGTAGCCCAGGGCGTCATTGATCGGGCCGCGGAAGTGCACTTCACGGGTGCGCGGGTCGATCACGAACACTTCAGCCGTGCGCTCCACGCCCAAGGACTTGGCCACGGTCTGATCTTCATCCTTGAGAATCGGGAACTCGATATTGAATTCCTCGGCTTCCTTCTGGATGCGTGCCATGTCGTCCTGGATGAACGAGTTGAGCATCAGGAACTCGATGTTCTTGTCCTTGTAGGTCTGGGTGATCTGCTGGTACTCGGGTACGGACAGGCGGGCAATCGGGCAACCCGAGCCGTGGATGTACATCACGATGTAGTCCTTGTCTGCGTACTCGGCCAGCGAATGCGTCACGCCCAGATGATCCACCAGGGTGAAGTCCTTGATCGGCTTGAGGAAATCGTCCGCCATTGCGCCAAGGGACAGCATTGCTGACAGCAGGGTTCCTGCAACCAGTCCGGCAATCTTGTTCATCACTGCACACTCCTCTTCTTCACGACCACTGTGTTCCCTTGTCCTGCCCGGCGGCGCCCCCGGCACTCGCTTCGTCTTCGGGCTGTACGCGTCAGGGACGGGAACATACCCTGACCGACGCTACAGTGCCACTTTAATCAAGCATCCGGCATTGCCGCAAGCCGCACATTGTGACTAATTGTGAGTCCAAGTCACCCGAAAACTCTTTGATTTAAAACAATTTTCATGCACATGGAACACCGCTGCGCAAAGTCGCGCAAAGGGGCTGGTGGCCGCTCGCCACGTGGCTTTGCGGGGTGCAAGCCCCTGGCCAACAAGGTATAGTTGGCCGCTGCTCATTTTCAGGGAATACCATGCGCTCCACTTTTTCCGGTCTTTACACCAGGCTTGTCTTCGGGCGTCCCGTGCTGGTGATTTTCCTGCTGTTGCTGGTCACGGCGCTTTTCGGCTGGTACGCACAGTACTTCCGGCTGGATGCCTCCGCCGACTCCCTGTTGATGGAAGGCGACGAGGAGCTGGAGTACTCGCGGCAGGTCAACAATCGCTATGGCACCCGCGATGCCGTCACCATTGCCTTTACCCCCACGGCCGATCTGTTCAGCCCCGAGTCCTTCCAGGTGCTCGCAGACCTGCGCGAGGAACTGCTCACCATCGAGCGCGTGGAATCGGTGGACAGCCTGCTGAACGTGCCCATCTTCGGTGACACCGAGCTGATGAGCATTTCCGAGAATTACGCCACGGTGCTGACCCCTGGCATCGATCTGGCCGCTGCCCGGGAAGAGCTGATCACCAGCCCGGTGTTCAGCAATGCCATCATCAGCCCCGATGGTCAGACGGCCGCCCTGCTGGTGAGCTTCGCCCGCGACGAGCGTTACCACTCCCTGATCCAGGCGCGCGAGGACCTGCGTCGCAAGCGCGACGCGGAAGGGCTCGGCGCAGAAGAAGCGGCGGAGCTTGAGCGGGTGACCGCCGAATTCGACGCCTACAGCACCCTGACTGCCGAGCAGCGGCATGAGGACATCAGCCGCATTCGCAGCATCCTGAACGGTTACCAGCAGAGCGGGACGCTCTACCTTGGCGGGGCGCCCATGATCGCCGATGACCTGGTCACCTTCGTGCAGAACGACCTGGCCACCTTCAGTCTGGGAGTGTTCGCCTTCATCGTCTTCGCGCTCGGGCTGATCTTCCGCCGCCTGCGCTGGGTCTTCCTGCCGCTGGCCTGCTGCGCCGTGGCGAGCGTCATCGTGGTGGGCATCCTCGGATTGATGGACTGGCGGGTCACGGTGGTCTCGTCCAACTTCATGTCGCTGCTGCTGATCACCACCATCTCCCTGACCGTGCACCTGATCGTGCGCTATCGCCAGCTGCGTGCAACCCGGCGCCACACCGAGCACGGCAAGCTGCTGCGCCACGCCGTGATCTCCATGTGGAAGCCCTGCCTCTACACCGCGCTGACGACGATCGTGGCTTTTGCTTCGCTGCTGGTCAGCGGCATATCCCCCATCATTTCCTTTGGCTGGATCATGGTCATCGGCGTGCTGACGGCACTGCTGGTGGTGTTCACACTGTTCCCGGCGCTGATGTCCCTGTTCAGCAAGGATGACACCGTCTACCAGCATCAGAGCAGCCTCGCGCTGACCTCGGCACTGGCGCGCGTGACCGACCGACTCGGCAACAAGGTGTTGTGGATTTCAGGCGCGGTCTTCGTCTTCAGCGTGGTCGGCCTCACTCAGTTGAGGGTGGAGAACAGCTTCATCGAATACTTCAGCGAAGACACCGAGATACATCAGGGCATGAAACTCTTCGACGAAAAACTGGGCGGAACACTCTCGCTGGATGTGGTCGTCAACCTGCCGGTGATCGAGGACGAGTTCGACGATGGTTTCGACGACGGTTTCGAGGAAGAACCGAATGACGCCTACTGGTTCACTGGGGCCAGGATGGACGAGATCAAGCGGATTCACGACTATCTGGACAATAATCCACAAACCGGCAAGGTGCTGTCCTTCGGTTCCGTGATTCATCTGGCGGAGAAGTTGAACAATGATACACCCGTGGACAGCTTCGTCTGGGCCCTGCTGTATTCGCGCATTCCGGAAACCTTGAAAAGCTCGGTGCTGACCCCCTTCGTGTCAGTGGCCGACAACCAGGTGCGCTTCAATGTGCGTGTGATCGAGTCGGACGAGAACCTCAATCGCAACGCCTTGATCAATGGTATCCAGCAGGGGCTGCAGCAGGAATTCGGCTATGCCGCCGAGCAGGTGCATGTCACCGGCATTCTGGTGCTTTACAACAATGTGCTGCAGAGCCTGTACCAGTCCCAGATCCTGACGCTGGGCGTGGTGCTGTTCGCCATCATGATCATGTTCCTGTTCCTGTTCCGCTCACTGCCGATTGCCGTGCTCTGCATCATCCCCAACATCATCGCTGCGCTGCTGGTGCTGGGTCTGATGGGCTGGCTGGGCATTCCGCTGGACATCATGACCATCACCATTGCGGCCATCGCCGTGGGCATCGGCGTCGACAACACCATTCACTACATGCATCGCTTCCAGCACGAGTTCCACCGACTCGGCAGCTACCGCGCCACCATGTTCCATTGTCATGACAGCATCGCGCGTGCGATGTACTTCACCACCATGACGGTGGTGGCCGGTTTCTCGATCCTGGTGCTGTCGAATTTCATCCCCACCATTGTCTTCGGCCTGCTCACCAGCATCGCCATGATGGTCGCCCTTCTGGGCGCGCTGACTCTTCTGCCCCAGCTGCTGATCGCCTTCAAGCCGCTGGGCAGGGAAACGCACGCCGGTTCCTGAAACTTCTGGAGTAGTCTATGCACGCAAATGAATCCCCCGAGCAGTCCAACATCGAGGCGCCCACGAGTCGCTTCATCGATGAGAAGCTCTTCAAGTCGCGCTCCATCACGATCTTCGGCGAGATCGACGAGAGGCTCGCGCGCTCTGTCACGGAAAAACTGCTGGCCCTGGCCGCTGCCGGCGATGAGCCCATCACCATTTACATCAGCTCGCCAGGCGGGCACGTGGAGTCGGGCGATGTGGTTTACGACATGATCAAGTTCATCAAGCCCGAAGTGCGCGTGGTGGGTACCGGCTGGGTTGCCAGTGCCGCCACCACCATCTATCTGGCGGCGAAGAAAGAGAACCGCTTCAGTCTTCCCAACACGCGCTTTCTTGTGCATCAGCCTTCGGGCGGTTCGCGCGGTCGCGCCTCGGACATCAAGATTCAGGCGGAGCAGATCATCAAGATGCGCGAGCGCATCAATCAGCTGATTGCCGCCGAGACAGGGCAGCCTCTGGAGCGAGTCGCGCGGGATACGGATCGGGACTACTGGATGACGGTGGAAGAGGCGATCGATTATGGGATCGTCGGCCGCAAGATCACGAGCATGGCCGAGCTGGGTTGAGGCTTCACGGCCTGAGGCAAGTGTCAGGCCACGTCAGTTGGCGGTGGAACCGGCGGCGCTGGTCTGGGCATTCGCCGCGCCAGTTCGGCGGAAGAGCGCCTGCTGATTCTGTACCAGTGCGCATACAACATGGTAGTCCGGCTGACAGCTGAGTGCGCGTACCATGGCGGTGTTGTCATCGCCCAGCTGCACCAGCACCCGTGCCACAACCCCCTGGTATTCGACATCGAGCGTGGCGCTGTTGCCCCTGATCTCCCCGATGCTGTTGCGCCATTCGTAGCCCATGGTCACGAGGGGCTCAACATTCAACTGATCGTTCTGATGGGTGACTCTGAGAGTGATGAGACTCCCTTCCGCGTTCCAGATGCCTGACCACTGAGGGGACGGCTGGGCACTGCCGGGCTGGGCGAGGAGCTGCGCCGGCAAGCCCAGCGCCACGGCCATGACTCCGGTCGTCCGCGTCAACAGACGCGTGAACTTCTCCACCTGAATTTGCATGATCTGGCATCCCCCTCCGGCCCAATCCTAGAACGGCCCTGTCAGCGCAAACCCGAACAGGGGCCCATGAAACACCAAAAGTGCGCTGTAGGCAATCATGCCCAGCAGGATGGCGGCGGCGTCCCATTGCAGCGCCGGTGCCACCGGCGTCATGGGGTGCTTGCGTTCGCGCACGACCACCTGCAGCAGCGCCCATGCGCTGGGCACTCCGAACAGCAGGATTGACGCCAGATCCCCATTCGACAGCAGATGCGCGATGCCCGCGAGCGCCAGACCGACGAGCAAGGGATGACGAACAAGTGCGCGGGTGTGGGAATCCGGCAGCAGTCCGGCAACGAACACGAGACACGCGGAAATCATCAGCAGATGGGTGCCGTCACGCAACGGAAACGGCGGTACCCAGATCTGGATGAAAGCGGCGGTGCTCTTGCCGGCAATCACCAGTGCGACGCCGACCACCACTGCGGCCGATACCAGGGCGAGCAGGCGAGGACGACCCAGTGCATGCGCGAGAGTCCGACCACGCTCGCCCGAGCACGCCGCATGTGCACCGATGCACAGTGCCAGTCCAAGTATCAAGAGGATCACGAGTTTGTCCGTATCCAGCCGGCATCACCGGCTCCCGAGTGTGGCGGGCGAAGATACTATGGCGTGAAATCGATGTATATCGGAGGCAAAAAAAACCGGAGCACTCCATGGGGTAGCGTGCTCCGGCAAGGGCCTGTCACTCGTATTGCGGCGGTGTCTCTCAATACATGGCGCGATCATAGGCCTGCCGTTGTGGATACATGAAATGGATTAAAGCTATTGCGACGATATCAAAAGTCGATTAGCCTGCGGAAAAACCATCGCACAGGAGCCTGTCATGCATCATCTGCCCACCACCAAGCAGCTGCGTTACTTCGTTGCCCTGGACCAGATCGGGCACTTCGGCAAGGCGGCAGAGGCCTGCTTCGTGTCCCAGCCGGCTTTCAGCGTAGCCATCCGTGAGCTGGAGAGCACGCTGAACATTCAGCTGGTGGATCGCACGAACAAGAACGTCACGGTCACGAATCTGGGGCGGCAGATCGCCGTGCGGGCGCGCCAGGTGCTGCGGGATCTTGAAGAGCTGGTCGACATCGCTCAGGGAAATCAGCAGCCGCTGACCGGGCAGCTGAAGCTGGGGGTTATCCCGACGATTGCCCCGTTCCTGCTGCCGCGCCTGCTGCCCGCTCTGCGCAAGGCCTATCCCGATCTCAAGCTCTATCTGAAGGAAGATCTCACCGAGCGAGTCTACGCCCATTTGATGGATGGCGAGCTCGACATCATCCTGATCGCGCTGCCCTACGATCTGCGCAATGTGACCGAGCTGTCTCTGTTCAAGGATCGTTTCTACCTGGCGCATCAGGCGAAGAGCGCGCTGGTGCCCAAGGATGCCCGTCAGGTCAGTGATCTGCCCGAGGACAGCATCCTGTTGCTCGAGGACGGCCACTGCCTGCGCGATCACGCGCTGACTGCCTGCAGCATCAACAATGCCGACAAGGTCAGCGACATCGCGGCCACCAGTCTGCTGACCCTGGTGCAGATGGTCGACGCAGACCTGGGGGTGACTTATCTCCCGGAAATGGCCATCGGCTCTTCCTTGCTGAAGAACACCCGCATCAAGACCACGCCGCTGGACAAGGACAGCTTCCGGGAGATCGGCCTGGTCTGGCGCCGCGCCAGCACGAGGGGGCAGGAGTTCGAGTTGCTCGGGGACTTCATCAAGCAGAACTACCTTTCGAGCAAGGCAGCCGACGCTTCCTAGATGTGCAAAAACTGCAATCTGTACGCAGATTCTGCAAAAGCGGTGTCGTGCAGGTTGTGGGCATTCATTGCGCCGATGCAAAGCCTTACCATGCCGGCAATCTGTCCATGTCCGATCATCGGAGGCTTTCATGTCCCTGCCTTGTGTTGTGCTGCGTCGACTGCGTGTCGCGCTGCTTCTCGCCGTTTCTGCCACTGCGACGCTGCCCGCGGTGGCCGCCGAAGCCCCGGACTTCCTGTTGCTGGACGACCGCGGTCAGGCCGTGAAACTGCATTACCACCGCGATGCCGATGCGGTGGTCCTGATGAGTCATCGCCGCGACTCCGCTGCCGTGGCGACGGCGGCCGCGCGTGTGGAACAGGAGATCGCGCGCCATGCGCAGCAGCAGGTCCCCTTCTTCCTGATCAATGCCGAAGCCGGCCTCACGCGCGAGGACGCCGCCGCCGACAGGAAGACGCATGGCATCACCGCACCGCTGCTGCTGGACGACACCGGCCTTGTCACGACGACCCTCGACCTGCAGCATGCCGGTGAAGTCCTGGTGATCGACCCGGCGCGCTGGGAGATCGTCTATCAGGGCCCTGCGACCGCACAGGCCGACGGCTCGGGGGATAACTATCTCGCGCAGGCGCTGGAGGCCGCGCTCCAGGGCAAGTCCCTCGCGCAGGCCCGTCGCACGCCCGCCGCTGATGCCGGCTTCGAGCTCCTGACGCTGGCCTCGGCGGCCAGCGTGCCAGCATATGCCACCGACATTGCCCCCTTGCTGGTGGAAAAGTGCGCCAGCTGCCACCGCCCCGGCGGCATCGGACCCTGGGCCATGAACAGTCATCAAATGGTGCAGGGCTTCTCGCCCATGATCCGCGAAGTGATCCTGACCCGGCGCATGCCGCCCTGGCACGCCGACCCGCAGGTCAATCGGTTCAAGCACGACATGAGCCTGAGCATCGAGCAGGCACAGACTCTGGTGCGCTGGATCGATGCGGGAGCCCCGCGTGGCGCGGGCGAGGACCCGCTGCTGGCGGTGGTCGAACCGGACAATGCCTGGGAGCTGGGCGAGCCCGATCTGATCGTCGATCTGCCTTCGTTCTCCGTGCCGGCCACTGGCACGCTGGACTACCAGATCCTGAGCGTCGACAACCCGCTCGATCACGATGTCTGGGTGCGTGCCGTGCAGATCGTGCCCAGCGATCGTCAGGTGCTGCATCACGCCATCGCCACCTTCGGCCTGCGCGACGAGCCTATGGACATCGACCTGGGCACGCCGATCGGCGACGCCTTGCTGCAGTCCCAGTTGATGACCTTCGTGCCGGGCAACGAGATCTACGAGTATCCCGAGGGCACGGGCATCCTGGTGCCGGCCGGTGCCACCTTCTTCAGCCAGATGCACTACACCACCTATGGCCGCGAAACCGTGGATCAGACCCGCATCGGGCTGTACTTCGCCGAGGAGCCGCCGGAGTACACCCTCCAGCACTATGCCATCCTCAATGTCGACATCGAGATCCCGCCGGGCGAGAGTCAGGACGAGGAGCGGGCCTATTACCAGTTCCAGAAGGACGCGGTGATCTACAGCCTCTTCCCTCATGCGCATTATCGGGGCCGAAGTGCCAGCTTCAGTGTGATCTACCCCGACGGTCGCGAGGAACTGCTGCTGTCCGTGCCGCACTACGATTTCAACTGGCAGCGTTACTTCCAGCTGGAGGAGCCGCTCCAGGTGCCGGCGGGCACGCGACTGATCCACAGCATGGTGTATGACAACTCTGACAACAATCCGAGCAATCCGGACGCGACGGCGCAAGTGAGCTTCGGCGAGCAGACCTGGGAGGAAATGCTCTATGGCGGGGTGTCTTTCCGCTATGCCAGCAAGGCGGACGACGTGCAGCAGATCAATCGGCAGGAGTATGTGACGAGTCTCAGCATGGGTTTCATGGACACCAACCAGGATGGCAGGATCGTGCTGGACGAGATGCCGGAGCGCGCGCGCCAGCGCCTTGCCATGGCCTTCGTCGTGCTCGACAAGGACAAGTCAGGCGGGCTGGAATTCGCCGAGTTCCATCAGTTGATGACCACCCAGCGACAGGCTCAGGCGCGTTCGGACGGCGCCGCAGTGAACCGATAGTTCTTCAGGGGCAGTTCGCGCACGCGCTGCCCCGTCAGGATGTACAGCGCATTGGCCACCGCCGCCGCGATGGGCGGCGTGGCCGGCTCTCCCAGACCGCCCAGGGCGGCCCCGGATTCAATCGTCACCACATCGATGTCAGGTGATTCGCGCAGGCGCAGCATCTCGTAATCGTTGAAGTTGCGCTGGACCACGGCGCCCTTGTCGATGCTGATCTCGCCGTAAAGAGCCGCCGTGAGACCGAAGATCACGCCGCTTTCCGCCTGTGAACGTACGGTGTCCGGATTCACTGCACGGCCACAGTCGATGGCGCAGGTCACGCGATGAACCCGCACCTCGCCCGCCTCTCCGATGGATACTTCCGCCACCTGGGCCACGATGCTGCCGAAGCTTTCCTGCAGGGCGATGCCCCGCGCACGCCCGGCCGGCAGATTGCGATCCCATCCGGCCTGTTCGGCCGCCGCCTTCAGCACGGCCGCGTGGCGTGGCTTGTCCGCCAGCAGGTTCAGACGGAACTGATAGGGATTCTGTCCGGCGTGGTGCGCCAGTTCGTCCACGAAGGATTCCAGGAAGAAGGTGTGCTGCGAATGCGCCACGCTGCGCCAGGCGCCGAAGGGGATATGCGTCGGGCTGTCGGCGTAGGCAATGGACTGGTTGGGAATGTCATAGGGCGTGTGCGCAGCTTCGGCCGGTTCGTTCTTGCCGATGTAGTGATTCTCCCAGGCCGTCAGCCGACCGGCGGCATCGAAGCCGGCGCGGAAACGGCTGGTGACGGCAGGACGGTAGTAGTCCTGCTGCATGTCGTCCTCGCGGCTCCAGATCGTCTTCACCGGCACATCGAACTGCATGGCGATGCGGGTGGCCTGGTCGATGGTGTTCGTCGCATTCGGCAGGCGTCGGCCGAAGCCTCCGCCCAGGTAGTGCGCGTGCACCGTCACGGCATTCTCGTCCAGGCCGGACACACTCGCGACGCGGCCGCGGATGCCGAGGTTGTCCTGAGTGCCGGTCCACACGTCGCAGCGACCGTCGTGGAAATGCACGGTGCAGTTCATCGGTTCCATGGCGGCATGGGCCAGGTAAGGTACGCGGTAGGTGGCTTCCACCACGCTGCTGGCGGTGGCGAGTGCTGCCGGCGTATCGCCTTTCTCGACGTCTTCACTGAGCTCGCCCTGCAGGGCCTGATCATACTGCGCGAAGATCGACTGCGTGGTCACGCCGTCGTTGGGCGTGGCTTCGAAGCTCACGGCCATGGCATCCAGTGCCTGACGTGCGCGCCAGTAATTGTCGGCCACCACGGCCACGGCATCGTCCAGCTCGACCACGCGCACCACGCCGCGGCGCTGCAGGGCACTGGCGCTGTCCACGGAGGCGAGTCGACTGCCGAACACCGGCGCCGTCTTCACGGCGGCGTAGAGCATGCCCGCAGGTCGGGCATCGATGCCGAATGCCGCCGTGCCATCCACCTTGGCCGGGATGTCGATGCGGGGGATGGGCCGTCCCATCAGCGTGTATTGCTCCGGTCGCTTCAGCACAGGACTGGCCGGGGGCTCGAACCGTGCTGCCGCGCCGGCCAGCTCGCCATAGCTCAGCGAGCGGCCACTTGCCTCGTGATGTACATGGCTCAAGCGTGTGCTCAGTTCGGATTGGGGCACCTGCAGTTGCTGCGCGGCCGCCTGGAGCAGCATTTGCCTTGCGGCAGCACCGGCGACCCGCATGCCCTGTTCGCCGGTGAAGCGCACAGAACTGCTGCCCCCGGTGATCTGCATATTCATGATCTCGGCGACCTTCATGGTGGCGGCAGAGGCGAGGCCATCGAGGAAGCCGGGAATGCTGACGCCGAGCGAGGTGGCAAAACCCTTGATCAGCACACCATTGGCGAACAGGTCCGTGGCCGGTGCCTGCTCGACACGCACCAGATTCCAGTCAGCATCCAGTTCGTCGGCGGCCATCATCGGCAGTGCCGTGAGCACGCCCTGGCCCATCTCGGAATGCGGCACGAGCACGGTGACGCTATTGTCCGGCGAGATTCGCAACCAGGTGGTCAGGAACGGGGCGTCATTGCCGCTGCGCGTGGCATTGGCCAAGTGGTGCTTGCTTGGGCGAGTGGTGGCATAACCGAGCAGCAGTCCGCCGCCTGCAATGGCGGTGCCCAGCAGAAAACGACGTCGATTCATGGGCATGGCGGGCTCCTTGGCGTTCAGGCGGTAGCGCCGGTAAGGGAACGGATGGCAGTGCGGATGCGCGGGTAGGTGCCGCAGCGGCAGACATTGGGGATGGCGCCGTCGATCTCGGCATCGCTGGGCGCTGGATTCGTCGCCAGCAGGGCGGACACGGCCATGATCATGCCGGACTGACAGTAGCCGCACTGCGGCACCTGATGCTCGATCCAGGCTTGCTGCACCGGCGTGAGGCCGCCGGCCGCGTTCACGGCGAGACCTTCGATGGTGGTGATCTCGGCGCCTTCGACAGCGCTGATCGGAGTCACGCAACTGCGCACCGGATTGCCGTTCACCACGACGGTGCAGGCGCCGCAGGCCGCGATGCCGCAGCCGAACTTGGTGCCGGTCAGGCCCAGTTCATCCCGCAGCGCCCAGAGCAGCGGCATCTCCGGCTCGATATCCAGTTCCTGTGCTGTGCCATTGACGCGAAAGCGAGCCATGACCTTTCCCCCGTGCTGTTTGTGATGAACCCTGTGATGAGCGGCCAGCATAGCCGAGTCCCGACCTGTGCGGCAATTTCGCTTCACCGCGTCTGTCCCGGATGTCTGGCGGAAATCTGAAATTGCAGAATTCAGGCATACGTGCGTCGCGCAATACAGGCGGAGTGTCCAGATTGTCGTTGACTCGCCAGACCAGCCGGCGAAAATAGCCCGACGTTGCGCGTGGCCACAGGGTCGCGACCAGGCAGCGAGAACGACACCACATCGAAGATACTTTGCCGAACGGACCAATCGAGGAAAACATGAAAAGACTTTACAAGGGCTTGATGATTGCAGTGGCCACCTTGTTCCTGGCTGCCTGCGCGACCACACCACCGAATCCCTTCGTGGGAGGCTGGGATGTAACGATTGACACTCCCGTAGGCGTATTGTCTGCGGCTCTCGACATCACGCCCGAACTGACAGGCACCATGTCCTCCGCGGAAATGGGTTCTGCCACGCTGAGCGGCGTGACAGTTCAGGACAATGCCGTGAGCTTCCAGACCACGGTCAGTGCTCAAGGCCAGTCCCTCACACTGCGTTTCGCCGGCACCATCGACGGTGATTCACTGGCTGGCAACTTCGACACCGACTTCGGCGCGATCCCTGTCACCGGCGTGCGTCGCTGAGACCTGCTGCCGCTGATCCCTGCGGCGTCGCGCTGCCTGCGCAGAGCACGCCGCCAGGGATACTCCTTTTTCTCAGAACCGCTCCGCACTCGCGCGTGCCCAGTCCTCGGCATATTCCTCGGGAATGCTGCCGGTAAGCAATTGCCCGTCCGCCAGTGGCGTGTGGATCTGGTCGAAGTGCTTCAAGTCCTTGCCCACCCGCTGGAACAGGTCTGAGGGCCGGATTTGATCCGGATCCTCGTAGCCCAGCACCCCGCACAACTCCAGGAAGGCCTCCACAGTGCCGTGGTGGTAATTCGCCGCCCGGCGCGACTTGTCCTCGATGTCCACGGCCTTGCCACGCACCGGGTCCTGCGTCGCGATGCCCGTGGGGCACTTGTTGGTGTTGCAGGACTTGGACTGGATGCAGCCGATGGCGAGCATCATGGAGCGCGCCGCGTTCACAGTGTCGGCACCCACGGCAATCTTGCTCAGCATGTCGAAGCCTGAGGCCGTCTTGCCCGCACTGATGATGCGGATGTGCTGACGCAGGCCGGCGCCCCGCAGTACCTGGTCGACGAAGTACGTGGCTTCCAGGCAGGGCATGCCGATGCGATCGGAAAACTCCACGGGTGCCGCGCCCGTGCCGCCCTCGGCACCGTCCACCGTGATGAAATCGGGCAGGATTCCCGTGGCCAGCATCGCCTTCACGATGCTCATGAACTCGCTCTTGCGGCCCACGCAGAGCTTGAAGCCAGTGGGTTTGCCGCCGCACAGATCGCGCAGGCGCTGCACGAACTGCAGCAATCCCTGCGGTGAATCGAACTCCGGATGATTGGCCGGGGAGGCCACCGTCTTGCCCACTTCCACCAGCCGGATTCGGGCGATCTCCTCGGTCACCTTGGCACCGGGCAGCACGCCGCCGTGCGAAGGCTTGGCGCCCTGCGAGAGCTTGATCTCGATCATCTTCACCACGTCCGGTGTGGCATTGCGCGCAAAGGCCTCGTCATTGAACGAGCCATCCAGATTGCGGCAGCCGAAATAGCCGGTGCCTATCTGCCAGATCAGGTCGCCACCATGTTGCAGGTGATAGGCGCTGATGCTGCCCTCGCCCGTGTTGTGCGCGAAGCCGCCCATGGCGGCCGCCTTGTTGAGCGCGGCAATGGCATTGCCGCTCAGGGCACCGAAGCTCATGCCCGAGATATTGAGCAGGGAGGCGCTGTAGGGCTTGCGGCACTGCGGTCCGCCAAACATCACGCGGGCCTTGTCCTTCGTCACCACCCGCGCCTGAATGGAGTGGAACACAGTGAGATAGCCTTCGGCCATGAGGTCCTGCTCGGTGCCGAAGGGCAGCGTGTCATTCAGCCCCTTGGCGCGACGATAGATCAGATCGCGCGCCTCGCGATTGAACGGTGCTTCCTCGAGATTGCTCGCGATGAAGTACTGGCGAATCTCCGGACGAATGCTCTCCAGCAGGTAGCGCAGATTGGCGAACACCGGATAGTTGCGGCGCAGATTGCTGTCGCTGAAATACATGTCGTGCACGCCGATGCCAAAGAACACCAGGGCGCAGACAAAGAAGGTGACCGGGCCCGTGTGCTCGGCCAGAGCAACCGGTGCGAGCGTGCCGTCGGTCGCTGCCCACACCGTGTAGAAGGCCACGGGAATCCAGAGCAGACTGGTGATCCAGAAGAAGCGAACAGTGGGCGTCATGGCGGCCGCTTCCTCAGAGTTTCAGCAACAGGGTGACGGAGGCCTCGCTGTCAGTCTTCTCGCGCCCGAAGGGCACTTCTGTCTGATGCTTGAGCTTGATGGAGAACTTCATGGACATGCTGTTGGAGATGTCCGACTGGATGGCGCTTTCGGAACGGCCGATGCTGGACTCGTCGCCGGCTTCGACGCTGAGTGTCTGGCTGAACATGGCGTTCTCGGAGATGTTCCACTGGTATTCCGTGGCGACACGCAGGATGGCTTCCTCGAAGTCCTCGGTGGGAGTGCGCGAGGTGCGCGCACCGGCACCGATACTGTAGTTCCAGTCCATCGTGGCGTGCTCACGCAAGAGGTTCTGACCATAGTTCACGGACAGGTCGGACTGACTGTCATAACCACTGAAACGGTCATCCTCGTGTGCAGCGCGGGTCTGGATGAAGGTGTCTGCCGTCATGTTGTAGGTGGCAGAGCCCACAGTGTAGAGGCGCTGGGCCGCGAGCTCATCCTCCTTGGACGAGCGGAAACCATCCACGGACAGCCCGTACTCCCAGGCTTCCTGCAGCCATACCACGGTGCCCTTGAACTTGATGTTCTCGTCCTTGGTGTTGCCGCCGGTGAAGATGGCACCGAGCTCCAGCTCCGTGGACAGATTGTCTTCTGTCTCCTGAGCCAGTGCTTCGGAGCCGGTTCCCGCCAGCAGCAGGCAGAGCAATGATGTAGGCAGAGCGATCCGTGAAAGCGTGCACATGGTAGGTATCCTTTGTTGTTGATTTCTCGGAAATTTGAACAAAGGCATTCTACTCGGCGGCAGACGGAATGGCGAACGCGCCGCGCCTGCTACTGCGGCATGCGTGCCGCGCGAATCTCGATCTCCACCAGCCAGTTCTCGTTCACCAGATCGGCCACCACCACTGTGGTGCGCACGGGCTTGGTGGGGTTCTCTTCGGTGCCGAAGAACTGCAGATAGCCGTTGTTGATGCCGGCGAAGTCGAACTCGCCGTCCGGTCCGGCCACGCCGAAGATGCGCACCTGCACGATGTCGGACATCGACCAGCCCTGTTCCTCCAGGGTGGCCTTGAATTTCTCGAAGATGTTGACCGTCTGCTGTTCCATGTTGCCCCAGCTGCCGTCTTCCGCCGGTGAGGCCCCGGCGCCGCTCAGGTAGAGCGTCTCGGCGCCGGCGGGAATGTAGATGTTGTTGAACAGCACGCGGCTCTCGCCAGTGCGCACGATCTCCTGGGCACTGGCACTGGCGACGGGCAGCAGGGCAGAAAGGGCAAGGCTCAGGCAGGCAGTCTTGAACAGGGCTTTCATCGGGGTTTCCTCGCGAGGTGGTTGGTCGAATTCAGCGCGATTATGGCGCGTGCCAAGGCTGAAATTCCTGCCAACAATCTGCCGGAGAAAAAGGAGGTGGGGAGCGATGGCCCGGAGCGGGCGAGAAACCGGTGCTGGGGCCTTGGCCCCGACCACCGGTGAGGGAGGAATTATTTCGGCATTCTGACAGCGCGGATCTCGATCTCGACCAGCCAGCCATCGACCACCAGGTCGGCAATCTCGACGACTGAACGCACGGGCTTCAGCGGGTTCTCCTCGGTGCCGAAGAACTGCTGGTAGCCGCGGTTGAAGCCGGCGAAGTCGAATTCGCCATCTTCACCAGCCACGCCGAAGACGCGCACCTGGACGATGTCACCCATGGACCAGCCCTTCTCTTCCAGCGTGGCCTTGAACTTGTTGAAGGTGTCGACCGTCTGCTGCTCCATGTCGCCGTAGCTGCCATCGGGCAGGGGGTCAGCGCCCGCACCGCTGAGGTACAGCGTCTCGGCGCCCGGCGGAATGTAGATGTTGTTGAAGAAGTTGCGGCCTTCGCCGGTACGGATGATCTCCTGCGCGCTGCTGGTCACCGCGAAGGCGGCGGCGAACAGGGCTGCGGAAAGGGAAACTGCCTTGGTGAATCGTGTCATGAGTCTGGCCTCCGGAGGTCAGGGTCTGTTGGAGGGGCGCCTCAGCGCCCCAGCGTATTGATGTAGCTGACGACATCCACGATGGCCTGGTCATCGGTCAACCCGGACGTCATGGTGCGCATCATCGCGCCGTACTGATCCAGCGGATCAACACCGCGGTACCCGGCCTTGAAGTTCTTCAGCTGGGTGACGAGGTACCAGTCATTCTGGCCGGCCAGTTGCGGGGCGTTCATGGCCTCGCTGCCTTCGGCATTGGCACCGTGACAGCTGGCGCAGGCCTGATACAGCTGCTGGCCGCGCTGGACATTGCCGCCGGTGAGGGTCGGGGTTGCCGGCACGTATTCCCAGGTGGCTGCCCACTCCAGGATGTCTGCGATGTTCTCGTCGGTCAGGATGACCGCCATCGGCTGCATTTCCATGCCGTGATAGTCATCCGGATGCTTGCCACGCCCCCCGGCGCGGAACAGCTCCAGCTGACGCTTGAGATACCAGGGCTCCATGCCGGCCAGGCGCGGGCCGTTGATGCCCTCGCTGCCCATGCCGTCGGTGCCGTGGCAGGTGAAACAGAATCGGTGATTGACTGGCTCGTGAGGTTCGGCCGCCCAGCTGCCCGCACTGACGGTGGCCATGGCGATGATGGCAAGCAGAGGGAATAAAGCTTTGCGTAACATACGGTTATGTCTCCATTTGAGAAAAGGGTGCCACCGCGGTGGCACCCTTTCGAGGACTAACTCATCCGGTTCATCTCACGACGAACTCAGATGTCCATCTTGAAGCGCGCGTACCAGAAGGCGCCGTTCGGGCTGAACGCACCACCGGTGACGTACCGGTTGCTGGTGGTGGCGTTGAAGTCCACAGGACGCACTTTCTCGGGCGCGGTGTTCAGGATGTTGTCGGCGCCGACGATGAACGTGTAACGGTCACGCAGGGTGTAGGCCACTTCACCGCCGTAGATCACCTTGTCACCCACCCAGTAGTCGCGCTTCGGGTCGGCATTGGCGGGTACAGAGAAGTACTCGTCGTAGTAGTTGGCCTGCAGCGTGAATCTCCAGTCACCCAGAGTGTGATTCGCGCGGAAGTTGCCGCGGTTGGCGGGAATCCCGTCTTCCAGGTCGGCAATGTTGGCGCGGGTCAGCAAGCCAGGAGTCAGCTTGGTCAGCTCCTGCTTGGTCCAGGCCCAGGAAGCCGCGAACTCGGTGTTGCCCCAGTCCTCGAAATCCATTCCCCACGAACCGACGATCTCCACACCCTCGTTGGTGGTGGACATGTCGTTGGTGTAGTAGTTGAAGGACACGATGCTGCGGGCGCCGGAGATGCCGGAAGCTTCCAGCTGCTCGGCGATCGCCGGGGTGATGTCGAAGGTCGCAGAGTTCAGGATGCGGTCATCCAGATCGATGCGGTAGTAGTCGATGGTCAGATCCACACCGGCAAACTCCGTCGCCAGACCGATGCTGTAGTTGGTGGACTCTTCCGGTGTCAGCTCCTTGCCCCCGAAAAGCTGGGAGATCGGGTTGGTCGGAGGAATCTGGCCCTGAGTCACAGGAATGCTGTCAACCACACCGGTGCTGATGTTGGAGATGTTCGCCTGACCCGGAGACGGTGCACGGAAGCCTGTGCTGACCGTCGTGCGGATGTTCGTGGTCTCTGTCAGCGCATAACGGGCAGTCAGCTTGCCATTGGTAGTATTGCCGAAGGTGTTGTAGAAGTCTTCGTAACGGATGGCGGCGCCCAGCAGCAGACGTTCAGTCACGTCCACTTCCAGGTCAGCGTAGATGCTCCAGTTCTTGCGGTCCCAGGTGCCCTGCTGGTCCGGGCCGAAACCCTGGAAGCCGTCGGAGCCCACGCCTGCGCCCAGGCTGGAGTATGGTCCGATGCGGTAGGAGTCCTGATCCTGTGAGCTCACCTTGAAGATTTCACGACGCCACTCGACACCGTAGGCGACGTTCAGGGGGGAGTACAGACCCACGTCGAAAGGCTTGGACAGGTCGAGGTTGATGTTGTTCTCGATTGTCGTGTAGATACCCGGCTCGAAGCTGGTGGGTGAATCCGGACCCATGGACGGGTTGGTGGTGTTCGAGATGATGTAGGTCATCTCGGAGAAACCATTGCCCAGGCTCAGATCGTAGCTGGTGCCGTCATTCAGCTCGCCACGCAGACCGGTCACGTTGGACATGTCGGTGTTCTTGCCACCGAAGTCCGGCGTGTAGCCACCGGGGAACCACTCGAGGAACGTGAAGCACTGCGGGTCGGCCAGGCCGGCATTGCGGGCTGCCACGGAGCTGGTCACTTTGGTGGTCGCATTCAAGCCGCGCGGAATGGTCGGGCAGGTGGTGCCGGTGCCGGGTGTCAGATCGAAGAATAGCTGGTTTGAACCACGGGTGAACACACCGGAGCGGTTTTCCGGGTTGCGGAAGAAGAAGCCGAGTTCCACTTCCTTCTCACTGTAACCGGAGAAGGAGTACAGCTCCTGGTCACCGCCCAGATCCAGACCGGCGTTGAGGAACAGGTTGACGATTTCGGTGTCCGGCAGACCTTGATGCTGGGCGTTCACTCGCACGGCGTTGTTGCCATTGTTGATCAGCGTCTGCGCGTCGCCGCGCTGGATGCTGCGGTCGCTGCGCTTCTGGTTGGTCATGTCCATGCTGATGTTGGCGAAGCCGTTCTGGCCCAGGGGCAGACCCAGGTTGGCGGCGACATAGTTCAGCTGGCCGTCGTTGGTCTCGGTCAGAATACCGGTCTTGGTCTCGATGGACAGGCCTTCGCTGTTTTCCTTCAGCTGGAAGTTGATCACGCCGGCGATCGCATCAGAGCCGTACTGGGCGGCAGCGCCGTCACGCAGCACTTCTACCTGACGCAGGGCGATCGGCGGAATCTGGGAGACGTCGGGGAAGTGGGTGCCCTGACGACCGAACTGCACCGCAGCGGAACGGTGACGACGCTTGCCGTTCACCAGTACGAGCGTGTCATCGGCTGGCAGGCCGCGCAGGGTGGCGGGACGCACCAGTGAGCTGGAGTCGTTGATGTCCTGCACGTCAACGTTGAAGGTCGGTACCAGGTTGCGCAGCAGATCGTTCATGTCTGCAGTGCCCTGATCCTGGAAGTCGGACGCTGAGAAGACGTCGACGGGGGCAGCGGAGTCCAGCGCCGTACGCGGAGCGCGACGGGAGCCGATGATTACCACTTCTTCGATTTCTTCAGCCGCCGGCGCCTGAGCCATGGCGACTGGTGCGGTGGCTGCCACGGAGCCCAGCAGGGCGGCAACAGACGACAGCGTCAGCAGGTTCGATATTTTCATAGTCATTTATCCCTTTTCATTCGTTTCTTGAGTTGCGAAAGAGAGACCGTGCGCCCGCTACTGTGGGTATGGGGGCTCGACCTTGATAGCGTCTCGATTATCTGCACAGGGCTGGGTGCAAAGTCCTCCTAAAAACCTTCTGAATACCTCCCATAACTGTTCGAGGATTGAATTCATTAGGTTTTCGGTCAATTTTCGGGCGCGGTGGTGATGCGAGGGCAGGGCGCGAAGGGCGGCCCGGGGATCAGTCGAGGATGTTCTGCGCCTGCATGCCGGCAAGCTTGCGGGACTCCAGTTCCGCCCAGTCCTCGTCGCTCCAGAGGTTGTTGCGGGACATGAAGGTGCCTGCTTCGTAGGCTGCACGGGCGCGTTCGCTGAGGGCGACGCCGGTCATCGGCTGCATGGCCATGACCCCTTCCATGAGCCGGCGCTGCCAGGAGATGCCGAAATCCAGCTCTTCCAGGACAGCAAGGTAGCGCGGGTCTTCCAGCACGGCAGAAGGAAAGTACTTCTCGGCGCTGTGGGTGACATTGAAGAGACGACGTTTCTGCAACGGGGGAATGTGCCGCCACTGTTCCACGCCGGATTCCACGTCGCCCAGCATGAAACTGAGCGCACCCTTGGTGAAGTTGTGGTCTTCGCCCAGATTCATGATGGCGCGATAGGCCTCATTGCCCAGCGCCATCTCGCCGCTGAGAAAGCCGATGACTGCTTCACTGTAGTGCGCCAGCAGGCCGTCCTTGTCGACATCGCGTTGCCGGTTAAAGAACATCTCGGCCTGTCGGAAGTCTCCCGCCAGCGCCAGATTGGTGGCGACCGTGCCCAGGAAGCCCACGTGATAGGGACGCTCCTGCAGCTGTCCCTTGGCCGAGAGCAGCATGGCGCGGGGTGCCTGGATATTGCTGCGGTAGCTCCACACTTCATCGGGCGAGATCTCGAACGGGCCCACATCGCTGGCGCGATCCAGGAACTGGGAGGCTTCCTCATACATGCGTGCGCCAATGAGGAACAGAGCATAGTGGGCCATGGCATAACCCGGCGGGTTGCCGGACAGGATCTGCTCGCGCAGCTGCATTTCCTGCTGGATCTGGCTGGTGCCGCTCATGCGCAGCTTCATTTCATTGATGGACTGCAGGGCGGCGCTGTCCGGCGCCAGGCGGGCCACTTCTCGATGGATGCTGCTGATCAGCTCGGTCAGCTCCGCGATTCGTTCACTGCCGCTGTACACCGCCATGTTGTTGGCGGCCGTGGCAGCCCCCTGGTAGGCGTTGATGAAGTCCGGGTCGGCCTCCAGGGCAGACAGGTAGTAGTCGATGGCGCGCTGGAAATCGTCCGGGCTGAACTGGTTGTAGTAGAACTCGGCGCGCAGGAAGCGCTCGTAGGCAATGGCATCGGTGGTGCCCCAGTCCAGCATCTGGCGTCGCTCTTCTTCATCCAGGTGCACGCTCAGGGCGCTGACGACATTCGACACGATCTGATCCTGCAGGCCGAACAGATCCTCGATGGGCAGGTCGAACTGCTCGGAGTACTGGTGCACGCCGTCGCTGGCGCGCGTCAACTGCACCGTCACGCGCATGCGCCCTTCGGCGGTCTGCACGCTGCCGTGCAGGACGTGGTCGGCATTCAGATCACGCCCGCGGTCGACGATGCGCTCCGAGCGGCGGTTCTCCTCGCTGTCTGCCAGCCCGCGCGCCGGCGAGAGGACCTCCATGTGACTGAGCTTGGACAGCCCGTCCACCAGAGATTCGCGCAGTCCATCGGTGAGAAACTGATTCTCGGTGTTGAGGCCGCGATTGACGAAGGGCAGCACGGCAAGGCGCACCACTTCGTCCTTGTCGCTGACGACATTGCTGCCCGGCCAGATCAGCAGGACGGCCGCCAGCGCGGCGGCGCCAAGACCGGCGAGCACCCGGTTGTCCTGCAGCGGGTGCCACGTCGGACTTCGGCTGTCGGCTGTCGGGTCGGCTGCGGTCTCGGCGACTGTGTCGGCGGAGGATGGCGGTCGCACCACGTCGGCGATCAGGGAATAGCCCCGCTTTGGAATGGTGCGGATGTAGCGCGGCTGGTGCGCATCGTCGCCCAGGGCGCTGCGCAGCTCGGCAATGGCCTTGTGGACGGCATGGTCAGAAGGAAAGGTGCCCTGCCAGAAGCGCCCCAGCAACTCTTCGTGGCTGATGACATCCCCGGGTTGCTGCGCGAGGCAGTCAAGCACGTCCATGCTGCGCGGGGTGACTTTCACCTCGACGTCGCCCTGGGTCAGGGTGCAGGAGGTCAGCGACACGTCCCAGTCGCCGATCCTGTATTTAGTGATCTTTTCGGATGCCACGGTGGAACCGTATTTGAGTGTGCGACCCGGCAAGGTGCACTCGTTGTCTGCAGGCTGTGTGCTCCGAAGTAGAGCGCAGAAAGCCACCTAGGTCAAGTTGGGTGCACGAGGCCGCGGGCAGCGCAAAGCCACGAAAACGGGGGATTTAGGAGGTTTTCAGAAGCTTTTTGGGAGGACTTTTGCCAGCGTGCCCGATTTAATCCCAAGCTGTGGAATACCCGCTTGCAGACTTGGGCACGTCGGTCTGCAGCGTCATCAGATTGTCGCGTCACACCCAATAGACAGAAGCACTGAATCACAAGAGGACCAGTCCGTGAACAAGCCCGTCAGCCGTCGAGAATTCCTGAACCTGATCGCCGCCACCGGTGGCACCGCCGCCATCCTCGGCATCACCGGGGCGCTGGGCATGATCCCCGCGAGCGCCACGGCATCGGTACCCAATCTGCTGCGCCTGGCCAATCAGAACAAGAAGGTGGTGATCCTGGGCGCCGGCATCTCCGGTCTGACCGTGGCCTACGAACTGGGCAAGGCCGGTTATGACTGTACAGTGCTGGAGGGCTCCCATCGCCCCGGTGGTCGCATCTTCACCATTCGTGCCGGCACCCTGATCGACGAGATCGGCAATCCCCAGTACTGCGAATGGGACGATGAACCTCACCTGTTCTTCAATGGCGGTGCGGCTCGCATTCCGAGCACTCACAGCAACACGCTGCACTACTGCAAGGAACTGGGCGTCAATCTCGAGATGTTCATCAACGAGAACAAGATGGCCTGGATCCAGGACGACAACATCATGGGCGGCAAGCCCATCCGCAATGCGGAATTCACCACCAATGTGCGCGGCTTCATGGCGGAGCTGATGTCCAAGGCGATGACCGAGCTGGAGCTGGATCAGCCCTTCAGCGACGAAGAGGCCGGTCAGGTCATGAGCATGATCCGAGCCTTCGGCGATCTGGGGCCCGACAACCGCTTCACCGGCAGCAGCCGCGCCGGCTACGCCTCCGGCAACTATGTGACCCACACCGTGCAGAAGGACATCATCGACGTGCGCAATCTGCTGCGTGCCAACGCCGCGCGCAACGTGCTCAGCGACAACGAAGGTGAAACCGGCCCGATGCTGATGCAGCCCACGGGCGGCATGGATCGCATTCCTTACGGCTTCGCCCGTGTGCTGGACGGCAAGATCAAGTACCGCGCCTTCGTGCTGGGCGTGAACCTGACCGACAAGGGCGTTGCGGTGGAATACCGTCAGGATGGCCAGACGCACGCCATCGAGGCGGATTACTGCTTCAACTGCATCCCCAGCCATTTCATGAGCGGCATCACCAACAACCTGCCAGCCGATTACCTCCAGGCGCTCAAGTACATCCGTCGCGGCACCGCGTACAAGGGTGCTTTCCAGGCGAAGGAGCGCTTCTGGGAGAAGCAGGGAATCTACGGTGGCATCAGCTGGACCAACCAGCCCATCCGCCAGATCTGGTATCCGCCGCACGGCATTCACAAGCAGAAGGGCGTTGTTCTGGCCGCCTACGATTACGGCAATGGCATGCCCTTCACCCGCATGACCCAGGAGCAGCGCATCGAGGCCATGATCTCCCAGGGCGAGAAAGTGCACGCCGATTACCGTCAACAGGTCGAGAAGGGCGTCACCATCGCCTGGCACCGCATGAACTACATGCTGGGCTGTTCCGCCCGCTGGAATGTCGAGACTCCGGAAGAGGAGGCGATCTTCGCGAAGCTGCAGGCTTCGGTTGACGGCCGCTACTGGTGCATCGGGGATCAGGTCAGCAAGCACACCGCCTGGATGGAGAGTGCCATTCAGTCCGCCCATGTGGCGCTGGCCGATCTGGACGCCCGCGTGCGTGCCAAGGCGAGCGCCTGATCCGGCTGTCACAGCCAGAGGAGAACGCCATGTCATCCCACTCTTTGCTCACTCTGCGCGGCCGTCGCCCGGTCTTCCGACTGCTGGCGGCATTGCTCCTGGTGGTGCAGTGTGTCACGGGCAGCGCGCTGGCCAACACGGTCACTGGCGCCAACGGGGCAGTCAGCTCACGTTCGGCCCTGGCTTCCGAGGTCGGTGTCGAGATCCTGCGTCAGGGCGGCAACGCCATCGATGCAGCGGTCGCGGTCGGGTTTGCTCTGGCCGTCACCTACCCGTCAGCAGGCAATATCGGGGGCGGTGGTTTCATCGTCATGCGCCTGGCCAACGGCGATGTGCTGACTCAGGATCACCGGGAAAAGGCGCCGCTGGCAGCCAGCACCGACATGTTCCTGGATGCCAATGGGGACGTGGATCGTGAGATGTCCCTCTTCAGCCTGCAGGCCTCCGGGGTGCCGGGGTCCGTGGCCGGCATGCTCGATGCGCTGGAGAAGCACGGCACCATGACTCGGGAACAGGTGCTTGCTCCCGCCATCGCGCTGGCGGAGGAAGGTTTCATCCTCAACGAGGATCTGGCCGGCGACTTCAACGACACCATGCCCTACTTCGAGCGTCACGTCGCCTCCCTGGCCGTGTTCACTCGCGACGGCACGCCCTACCGCGCCGGCGATCGCTTCGTGCAGCGTGATCTGGCCGAGGCGCTCAAGCGCATCTCTGCGCAAGGGCGTGACGGTTTCTACAAGGGCCCGACAGCCGACATGATCGTGGCCGAGATGCAGCGCAACGGCGGCCTGATCAGCCACGAGGACCTGCAGACCTATGACGTGGTCTGGCGCGAGCCGATCCGGGGCGACTACCGCGGCTACGAGATCTGGTCCATGCCGCCTCCCTCCTCCGGCGGTGTGGTGCTGATGCAGATACTCAACATGCTGGAGCCCTACGACATTGGCACGCTGGGCTGGGGCAGCTCGCAGACGGTGCATCTGATGGTGGAAGCATTGCGACGCGCCTATGCCGATCGCGCCGAGCATCTGGGTGATCCGGATTTCTATCCCGTGCCCATCGACAAGCTGATCAACAAGGACTACGCCGTGGAGCGCTTCGCGGACATGAATCCGGCCGCTGCCAGCGACAGCGAGTCGATCTTCGCCGGCAACTGGGTCGGCGAGAGCCAGGACACCACGCATTATTCCGTGGTGGACAGCCAGGGCAATGCGGTGGCCGTGACCACCACGCTCAACGGCAGCTACGGCAATCGCATCGTGGTTCCCGGCGCCGGCTTCCTGCTCAACAATGAAATGGACGACTTTTCGGCCAAGCCGGGCAGCCCGAACATGTACGGCCTGCTGGGCGGCGAAGCCAACAAGATTGAACCGGGCAAGCGCATGCTCAGCTCCATGACGCCCACCATCGTGGTCAAGGACGGTGCCACGGTATTGGTCACCGGTTCGCCCGGCGGCTCCACCATCATCAACACGGTGCTCCATATTGTCATGAACGTGATCGATCATGGCATGGGCGTGGAAGAGGCTGTCGCCAGCCCGCGCTTCTATCACCAGTGGAAGCCGGATCAGATTCGTTTCGAGCGCGACTCCATCAGTGCGGAGACCCGCGCCACCCTCGAAGCGATGGGGCATCGCGGATTCCAGGAGGCGGGCTTCGCCTTCGGTGACGCCAACTCCATCGTCATTCGCGAAGGCGTGATCGAAGCCACATCGGACCCCCGCAGTGTTGGCGGCGCAGCCGCCTGGTAGACCGCAGTATCTGATTACTCTCACAGACGTTGTAGTGACGTTTCTTGGGGAGGGCTCGCGAGGGCCTTCCCATTTTTTTTGCCGCTTTTTCTGGCCAGCACCGGCCATTCGCGTAGAATGCCGGGCAATTCGTTTTCCTCTGCCTGTGCCGGTCACGGGCGCCAGTCTCTCGAGGACAGTCTCCCCTTCATGAAGACGCTGTATCTGCTGCGGCACGCCAAATCGAGCTGGGCTGCGCCCGAGCAAAAGGATTACGACAGACCCCTCGATGAGCGCGGTCTCGCGGAAGCGCCGGAAATGGCAGCCCGCCTGATTGCGCGCGGCGAGATTCCGGACTTGGTGGTCAGCAGCCCTGCGCTGCGTGCGCTCAGCACTGCGCGCATCGTCTGCGAGAAACTGGGCAAACCCGTTGCGGGCATCATCGAGAATCGCCAGATCTATCTCGCTGGCAGCCCGAAGCTGCAGCAGCTGGTCAGTCTGTTCGACGAAGCGGCCGCCAGTGCCATGCTCGTTGCACACAACCCTGCGCTTACGGATCTCGCCAATGATCTGGCCCACGCAGGCATCGACAATATCCCCACCTGCGGGCTGGTCACTCTGGAGTTGCCCATCGAGCACTGGGCCGAGTTGCTGCCCGGCATCGGCCGCTTGCGCAGTTTCGAGTATCCGAACACGACCGATTGACTGGAGCAGGACTGCCATGAAGACACTGTGCGCCGCGCTTGTTTCACTGTTCGTTCTGACAACCTGCACGTCGGGGGTGTCGATGTCTGCCCCCGGCCCGCGCTGGCAATCGCCCTTGCTGACCGAGCATCCGCTGGTCGGTCGTGTCTGGGATGTGCAGGCGCAAGCGTTCATCAGCGAGGACGCGCTGCTGCAGGCCCTGCGCGCGGCGGACATCGCGATCCTGGGCGAGAAGCATGACAACCCCGATCACCACACCATACAGCGCCGCCTCCTCGCGTCGCTGACCGCCACCCAATCGCTTGCCTCCGTCAGCTTCGAGATGCTGGACTCTAGCCAGCAGCCTGCGCTGGACAGTCTTGGCGACGTCGACCTGCATTCGGACGAGACGGTACGCACACATCTGCGCTGGGATGACGATGGCTGGGACTGGTCGCTTTACGGTGCGCTCGTGCTGGATGTCGCTCGCACAAGCATTGCGCTGCGAGCGGCCAACATCAGCATGGACGAGATGCGGGCGGTGTACGCCGAACCGTTGGAGTCTGCCATCGAAGAGGCCCTCGGAGAGGCACAACGGGAGCGACTGCACGTCGAGATCGACGAGAGCCATTGCGGCATGCTGCCGCAGAGCCAGTTCCCCGCCATGGTGCGGGTGCAGCAGGCGCGTGATGCCGCCATGGCCGCCAGCCTCGGCAGCGAGGCAGACGGCGTGAAGGTGCTCATCGCCGGCAATTTCCACGCGCGCCACGATCTCGGTGTCAGCAATTATCTTCCGGACACGGCTGGTCCCGTGCTGAGTCTGGGAATACTGGAAGTCAATGCCGAGTGGACCGATCCCCGGCAGTACGTACAGGAATTCGTCGAGGTGCTGCCCCATGATTTCCTGTGGTTCACCCCTGCCGTGTCTGCCGAGGATTATTGCGCATCGCTGCGCGAAGGGCGGGAGCAGACGGCCTTCAATGCGTCAGGGAATAGATCAGGTAATTGATGCCCAGCTGATAGGCGAGGTTGGCATAGCGCGTCGGATAGCTCGGATCATAGGTGTGCTCCCAGCCGTCCCCCATGTCTGAATTCCAGTTGATCAGCACCATCACCCGGCCTGCATCGTCCAAGATGGCGTGGTTGGTGGCCCGGTCGACATCCTGTTCCGGGTAGTTGTCGGGGTTGCCGATCACCGGAATCATCTGCGGGCCGTCGATGTCGTAATAGCTGCGGAAGATCTCGTGATCCGGCGGCAGTTCGACGATCGGTCTGTCCGGAAACACCTCGGCGAAGGCGCGGTGAAAATTGTCCCACTGCCGTGTGCCCCAGAAATCATCGATCAACAGAAAACCACCGCGCAGCAGGTATTCGCGCATGTTCTCCTGCTCTGCCGGCGAGAAGAACGGCCCGCCGTTGCGGCCCATCTCCAGCGCATACAGGAACGGGTAGTCGAAAATCTCCTCATCCTCGAAGCGCAGCACGATCGGTTCGCTCATGACGCGCACGTTCGTCAGGCGCGAGACACCCCGCAGGAAATTGGCATCGGCGCTGGGGAAATCGGTGCGCCATGTGCCGGAACGAAAACCATCGGCGTAGAAGTTCTCGTACTGCAGACGCACGAAGGCGAATTCGCCTGCCGTGTCATGGGTTTCGAGCACGAAGGGGTCGATGAGCGGCTGAGCCTGGGACGCCGCAGCGCCCAGGCTCAGGGCCAGGCTTGTCAGCGTAGCCAGCACGCGAAAAGGGGAATGGCGGGGGCCGATGACTGACATGGGGAACTCCGCGGGCATTGCTCGATGCCCGTAAGCTACCGTGCAGGCAGGGGCTTGGCAAGGCGATCCGGCCTCGCGCGTGGGCGAGGCTCTGCTCGCTGGACCTGTCAGGCAATCGTCTGGCCGGACCTGCTCTCGCGCAAGATTGACAACACTGCGGCATGACGACAACATGCTGCTCTGCCGCCCGGACAGGGCAAGGAGGCTACCGTGGCACATTCCCCGAAACGCAAGCTCTTCCTCGATCTCGTGCTCTCTCTTTTCCGCCTGAACGGCTTGCTCGTCTCTGAAGGCGATCGCATGGCCGAAGCGCTGGGCCTGACCAGTGCGCGCTGGAAAGTCATCGGCGTGGTCGCCCTCGCGCATTCCGGCATGACGGTACCGGGCATCGCGCGCGTGCTGGGGCAGTCCCGGCAGGCTGTCCAGCGCATCTGTGATGTCATGGAACGCGACGGACTGCTGCGCTATCAAGCGAATCCCGATCACAAGCGCTCGGTACTGGTCTGTCTGACCGATGCGGGTCAGGAGGCCTACACGGCCCTGCGCAGTGTGCAGGACCCGTGGGCCATCGAGAATACCGACGACGTCCCAGTGGAGGAGCTGGAAACCTCCCTGCAACTGGTGCGCCGGCTGATCCACAAGTTTGAACACTGAGTGTCATCGCAATTCCCCTGCACGCGACCTCCTGGAGGCTACCCCGTGGAACGATCAGAATGGCTCGCCCGCCTGCCTCGCCAGCTCTACACCGCGGCTCAGGTACGGGCGCTCGATCAACAGGCCATCACGGAATTCGGCATTCCTGGCTTAGAACTGATGTCGCGTGCGGCGGCATCAGTGCTTGGCCATGTGCGGCAACGCTGGCCGCAGGTGCGCCGGCTCCTGGTGTTTGCCGGCACTGGCAACAACGCGGGTGATGGCTATCTGCTGGCTGCTCTGGCGCATGAGCAGGGCTTGCGTGTCCAGGTGCTGGAGGCAGGCGACCCGGCGCGGCTGAGGGCGGATGCAGGCCGGGCGCGGACGCGGGCGCTGGATGCCGAGGTTCCCCTGTTGCCACTGGATTCCCCGGAGGGACGGCAGGCCTGCGAGCCAGTGGCGCAGACCGTGGTGATCGATGCCTTGCTGGGCATGGGACTGACGGGCCCGGTGCGACCGGCACTGCGGCAGGCGATCGCCGTGCTCAATGCGCTGGACGCCCCCGTGGTGGCTGTCGATATCCCGTCCGGGCTGTGTGCGGACACCGGTGTCGTGCAGGGTGTCGCAGTGCGGGCCACGCTGACCGTGTGTTGCATCGCGCTCAAGCAGGGCTTGTTGACAGCACAGGGGCCCGATCATGCGGGCGAACTCGTCGTTGACGACCTGGGTCTGCCCCAGGCCCTGTGGCGCGGAGCCGTCGGCTCGACGCCTGCAGTGCGCCGGGTCGACATTCACTCGGTGGCCGGCCTTCTCGAGGCGCGGCCATTGAATGCCCACAAGGGGCAGGCCGGCCAGGTGCTGGTGATCGGTGGCGAAACAGGCATGGGCGGCGCGGCCTTGCTGGCAGCCGAGGCGGCGGGACGCGCGGGAGCTGGCCTTGTTCGCCTGCTGACGCGTCAGGCGCATGTGCCGGCCGTGCTGGCCCGGCGTCCGGAAATCATGGTGCAGGCGATGGAGTCGGTGGAGGCTGGCGATGGCCCGGCCTTGCACGCCCTGGTGCGCGATGCGACGGTGATCGTCATCGGTCCGGGACTGGGCCGTGGGCCGCGTGCCCGCCAGCTCTTGCGTGATGTGCTGGGCATGGCGAGTCCCGAGCAGGCCATGGTGCTCGATGCCGATGCTCTCAACCTGCTGGCCGAAGCCTGGCAGGAGCGCGCAGACACAGCGCCGGCCGGCGTGCCGCCGCATGGAGTGCGCCGGCGCGAGTGGGTGCTCACGCCGCACCCCGGGGAGGCGGCGCGCCTGCTGGGATGCACAAGCGCCGACATCCAGGCAGATCGCTTCGCGGCCGTGCGACAACTGCAGTCCCGCTGGGGCGGGGTGGTGCTGCTCAAGGGCCTGGGCAGTCTTATTTGTCACGAGGCAGAGGGGGTGCAGCAGGTCTCTCTGTGCACTGAAGGCAATCCCGGCATGGCCTCCGGGGGCATGGGCGATGTGCTGGCAGGCCTCACTGGCGCGCTGCTGGCACAGGGCCTGCCAGCAGCGCGCGCCCTGACCCTGGCCGTCTGCGTGCACGGCGAAGCTGCTGATCTCGCGGCCCGCGCCGATGGTGAGCGCGGTCTGCTCGCCAGCGACCTGCTGCCGCATGTCCGGCACTTGCTCAATCGACACTGAGGAGGCGCCATGAACTCATCGACATGCTATCTGCCTGACGACGACGCCACCGTGGCGATGGGGCAGTTGCTTGCCAGAGTCACGAGCGACGGGGAGTCGGACCCTGCCAGAAGACGCTGTCTGGGCGGTCGCCTGTTTCTTTGCGGCGACCTTGGCGCGGGCAAGACGACCCTCACGCGGGGTTTGCTGCGCGGCTACGGGCACAAGGGAAGCGTGAAGAGCCCGACCTATACACTGGTGGAACCCTATGAAGACACAAGGTATTCCATCTATCACTTCGACCTTTATCGCATGAATACTCCGGAAGAAGTTGAATTTCTTGGTGTTTCAGAATATTTTGAAGAGACTAATCTCTGCGTGGTGGAGTGGGCCGAGAAAGGCAAGGGGTTCTTGCCCCCGCCAGACCTTGAAATCACGCTGGAAAACGAGGGTTCGGGCCGTCGCATTCACTGGCAGGCTTGCTCCCCCAGGGGGCTCGCCATGGCGACGAGACTCGATGAATTGACTGCAGACTGGAACACGCACGCAGATGCCCAAGACTACCACTGACACTTTCCTGCTCGCTCTCAAGCGCTCTGTCGCGGCTCGCCTGCTGATCGTTCTTGCGGCGCTTTGCAGTCTGCCTGGGTCTGCCTTGGCGGGCGATGTGCAGGATGTCCGGTTGTGGAGTGCGCCCGACCACACCCGCGTGGTGCTGGACATGGACAAGCTGGCGCAGTACAGCGTTTTTGCCCTAGAGAATCCCGACCGTATCGTGATCGACATTCGCGATGCCAGCCTGAGTGCCAGCCTGAGCGCCGTGGACTTCAAGGACAGCCCTGTCACCGGTATTCGCAGTGCGGTGCGCAATGACACCGATATCCGAATCGTGCTGGACCTGGCGCGCACGGTGAACCCGACCAGCTTCACGCTGGAGGCCAATGCCGAGCACAAGAACCGCCTGGTGGTCGACCTCTACGAGGCTGGACAGACGCCGGCTGTGGCGCAGACGGTTGAGGCGCCGGTAGAGCGTCCGGCGCAGCGCGACATCATCGTTGCCATCGACGCCGGGCATGGGGGAGAGGATCCGGGTGCGCTGGCCCATGACCGCAAGATTCGTGAGAAGGATGTGGCGCTGGCCATTTCCCGCGCGCTGTTCGAACGACTGCAGACCGTGCCGGGCTTCGAGCCGGTCATGGTGCGTGACGGTGATTATTCCGTGCAGTTGCAGAGGCGGCCCCAGATTGCCCGGCAGCAGCGTGCCGACATCTTCCTGTCGATCCATGCCGACTCCTACAGCACCTCCCGTGCCGAAGGCGTCACCATCTATGCCTTGTCCGAGAAGATTGCCGTGGACGAGAACTCCAGGCGTGTCGCGGAAAAGGAGAACAGCGCTGATCTGCTGGGCGGCGTGGCGGGCGATACCAGTCTGCGCAACATCGAGGATGATCTGGCCCGCACCCTGCTGGATCTGTCCATGGCCTGGAGCATCGAACAGAGCATCACGGCCGGCGATCACATCCTGAACTCGCTCAAGGGCGTGGCGACGCTGCGACGGGACAGGACGCAGCAGGGCAATCTCTGGGTTCTGCGTTCCCCCGACATTCCTTCGCTGCTGATCGAGACAGGCTATCTCTCCAATCCTGAGGAGGCGCGCAAGCTCAATTCCGCCAGCTATCAGCGGCGGCTTGCTGACGGCATCGTTCAGGGCGTGGTGCGCTACTTTGCCTCCAATCCGCCGGAAGACACCTTGCTTGCGTATCAAAAGGCCAACAACATTCAGCCCGACTTCGGTCGCAGTGTGGCCTCGGGCAGCAGCGGCAGCCTCGGCGGCACCCATGTCGTGGCCCGTGGTGACAGTCTTTCCGTCATTGCGCAGCGCAACGGCATCAGCACGCGGGAGCTGCGCGAGTACAACAATCTGCGCAACGATGTCATCCATGTCGGGCAGGAATTGCGCATTCCCGGCGGCTTCAGCCTGCCGGACATCGTCGAGGTGCAGCACAAGGCCGAGCGGGGTGATACGCTGTCGGGCATTGCGGCGCGCTACCGAGTCAGTCTGTCCAGCCTGCGCGCCGCCAACGATCTGCGCAACGATGTCATTCACGTGGGGCAGGTTCTGACCATTCCCGCTCCCTGAGCGGACACTGTATCTGCGTGCCCCATGAAACGAATCGCCCTTCTCAGCCAGCGCCTGGCCAATCAGATCGCCGCCGGCGAAGTCGTCGAACGCCCCGCCTCCGTGGTCAAGGAATTGCTGGAGAACTGCCTGGATGCCGGCGCGGATCGCGTCGAGATCGATCTGGAGCAAGGCGGCATGCGTCTGATCCGCATCCGCGACAATGGTTCGGGCATCGACAAGGAGGACCTCGGGCTGGCGCTCAGCCGCCACGCCACCAGCAAGATCGCGAATCTGGACGATCTGGAGAACATCGCCAGTCTTGGATTTCGTGGCGAGGCCCTGGCCAGCATCTGTTCTGTCTCGCGCCTGGAACTGGTCTCCCGGGCCCGCGATGCACAGGACGATAACGCCTGGCGCGTCGAGGCGCA